>JBCCRB010000345.1:0-3614 GCA_039208465.1 Pseudomonadota bacterium | reverse complement strand
CCATGATCTGGCGTTCATCGGCGCTCATCTTGCCGAGCGTCTTCATGCGCTCCGAGATGACACCCTTTTTGCCGATCGCTGAAACGCGCAGCGCTTCAATCGCCTCTTCGTCACCTGCGGCATCGATCTGGGCCATCAGCGTGGCTTCCAGCTGTTCAAGGTCTTTTGCAGCTTCGGTCATGGAAGGAACCTGTCTTTTCCGTTCGGCGCCGTATTAACAAGGTGTCGACATGGCGCAACATAAAAGAACCCGCATCCGGCAACGCCAGAGCGGGTTCTCAATTAAGTATGTAAACGTTGAGAAGCGCGCCGGCCTTAGCTGACAGCGCTTTCAAAAGCGTTCGGTGTGGTATCTTTCAGATAGGCCAGCGAGCCTTTTGCCTGATCAACAAGCGCAGCGAAAGCCGCCGGCTCATGGATGGCCAAATCGCTCAGCACCTTACGGTCAACTTCAACACCAGCCTTTGTCAGCCCGTCAATCAGGCGACCATAAGTAAGCCCATGCTCGCGGGCAGCGGCGTTGATGCGTTGGATCCACAGCGACCGGAAATTGCGCTTACGGACCTTGCGATCGCGGTAAGCGTACTGATCAGAGCGCTCGACCGCCTGCTTGGCGACGCGTATTGTATTCTTACGACGGCCGTAGAAACCTTTGGCCGCCTTGATGACTTTTTTATGCTTTGCGTGAGCGGTTACACCGCGTTTGACACGTGCCATTTTTTCTCTCCTTCGGTCTCTTCGCGGTTACTTCAAGCCGTACGGGATGAACTTTTTAACGATCCCCGCATCGGATTCGCTCAGCACCATGGTGCCCCGCGCATTGCGGATGAACTTGTTGGACCGTTTGATCATGCCGTGGCGTTTGCCGGCCTGGGCAACTTTGATCTTGCCGGAAGCGGTCACCTTGAAACGCTTCTTGACCGAAGACTTTGTCTTCATTTTGGGCATTTGCTTCTCCATTTATTGACCACGCCTGTCATTGCGGGAGCTTTTCAGCTCTAACGCCTGACCCGGATATCCGGTGTTATGCGTGTTTGTTTTCAGCTTTTTGAACAGACACGGCATGCCCTGCCGGCCGGTTCGAGACGCGGGTCTATAGACTCACCCTGTTGGGGATGCAACCCTGCCGGTCGGGAGAATGATGGCGATGGCAGATACAGGCGGCAAACGCTTTCTCGACAAGGCCTACACGGTTAAATCCGACGCAGATACCCGTGCGCTCTATGATGATTGGGCCGAGGTCTATGACGAGGAGCTGGCCGAAAACGAATACCAGCAGCCGGTGCGCTGCGCCAAAACGCTCGCCGGGATAGCGCCACCGACAGAGGACTTGACTATTTTGGATGTCGGATGTGGGTCTGGCCTTTCCGGCCTGGCGCTCAAGCAAGCCGGTTACACGACAATTGACGGCTGCGATTACTCTCCCGGTATGCTGCAAAAGGCCGAGGCGACCAGTGCCTACGAGCGCCTGTTTGAAACCAATCTCAACGCGCCACCGATGGATGCAAGTGATGCGGCCTATGATGCTGCAACGTGTGTCGGCGTCTTTTCCTTCGGCCATGTGATGGCCGACGCCCTCGATGACATCCTGCGCGTCATCAAGCCGGGCGGCGTTTTGGTGATCGGGCTCAATGATCATTTCTATCAGGAAGGATCGCTGACGGCGAAGCTTCAGGCGTTGACCGGTGCGGGTCAAATCACCGACCGAAAAGACGAACATGGCGAGCATATTCGCGGCACCGGCCTGACCGGCTGGGTGATCACGGCACGTAAGGACTAAGGCCGATACAGCTTTTTTTTCGCACGTGACGTCGCGGCCTCGAGGCCTCGGCGAAAGAACCGTTTCAATCCGAGGATCAAACGTTTGACAGCGAATGGATCGCTGACTACGCCTTTCAACTGCCAGGGGCGCCCACGGGCTGAGAAGTACCCTTTGAACCTGAACCAGATCATGCTGGCGTAGGAAGGCGATGAACGGGTGCGCGCCCGATCTCCCTCGTACGCCGACGAGGAGGATTGATGGACCCAAACGCTGCTCTTGCAAAACTACGCGCCGAAATCCCGCTGGTACATAGCATCACCAACTATGTGGCGATGAGCATGGCCGCGAACGTCGTTTTGGCGGCGGGCGCTTCTCCCGCCATGATCCATGCCGAAGAAGAAGTCAGCGATTTTGTGCCGATTGCCGGCGCATTATCGATCAACATTGGCACGCTCTCGGCACCTTGGCTCAAGGCCATGATCCTGGCGGCTGAGTCGGCGAATGCAAACCGCATACCTTGGGTGTTCGACCCTGTTGCGCATTTTGCGACGCCCTACCGCACGAAAGCAGCGCTAACGCTCCTGGCTCTCAAACCCACCATCATTCGAGGCAACGCTTCGGAAATTCTGGCGCTGGCTGGCAAGGCCGGATCGGGCAAGGGAGTCGATAGCGGCGACACGGTTGAGGCCGCCATGCAGGCGGCAAATTATCTGGCCGGGACGCGGAGCTGCGTTGTCGCTGTCACCGGTGAAACCGACTATGCAACAGACGGAACAAGGGCAGTGCACATATCTGGCGGCAGTGCCCTGATGCCGAAAGTCACGGCCCTTGGTTGCGCGCTTACAGCGCTGATCGCCGCTTATGCTGCGCTGGACGATCCGCTCGATGCCACAATCGCAGCGCTTCTGCATTTTGCGGAGGCCGGCACGCGCGCAGGGGCGGGCGCGTCAGGTCCGGGCAGTTTTTCGGTGCGGTTTCTTGATCAGCTCAGTGCTTTGCAACCTGG
Organism: Pseudomonadota bacterium; assembly: GCA_039208465.1. Taxonomy (GTDB): domain Bacteria; phylum Pseudomonadota; class Alphaproteobacteria; order Rhizobiales; family Rhizobiaceae; genus JBCBDX01. The sequence continues at coordinate 846 of JBCCRB010000345.1, read as the reverse complement.
CATGCTCGATGAAGGCCGCATGCAATGGCAGTAAACCCTGAGGCCGTCAGAAAGAGCCTGAAGCTTTACCTTGTCACCGACCCCGTGCGGTGCGCGCCTATCGGGGTTGTTGAGACCGTTCAGCGTGCCGTCAAGGGCGGCGTCACTTGCGTTCAACTGCGTGATAAATCTGCAAGCACCGCCAGGTTGATGGCGCTGGGCCGGGCGGTCAAATCCGCCCTGGAAGGGACCGGGGTCCCGCTGATCGTCAACGATGATCTGGATGCTGCCATCGCGTGTGGGGCCGATGGTGTCCATCTTGGTCAAAGCGATGCAGATGCACGTTTGGCACGCGACATAGTGGGGCCGGACAAGATCATTGGCGTTACTTGCGAGACGGCCGCCCATGTCCGCGCGATCGACGCAAGCCGCATCGATTATCTCGGTATCGGCACAGTTTTCAGCACCCAAACCAAACCCGATCACAGTGACCCGATCGGCATGGCGGGATTGGCTGCGCTGTGTGCACTTTCGCCGCTGCCCACCGTGGCCATTGGCGGCCTGAAGCCACACCACCGCCACGCCGTTTTTGAGGCCGGTGCCGACGGTCTGGCGATTGTTTCTGCCATCTGCGGGCAGCGTGATCCGCAAGCCGCCGCACGCAGCTTCTTTGAAAACTAACGGGAGCAGAAAATGATTCCGAACGTTCTTTCCATAGCCGGGTCTGACCCGTCCGGCGGGGCTGGCATCCAGGCCGACATCAAAGCCATCTCGGCCAATCGCGCCTATGCCATGGCCGCGATCACGGCGCTGACCGCACAGAACACGCAGGGCGTCGCAGGCATTGAGTGGGCGCCAGCGAACTTT
>JBCCRB010000344.1:0-3615 GCA_039208465.1 Pseudomonadota bacterium | reverse complement strand
GGGCGAACCATCGTCAGTCGTTTCATGCGTGATTGTCCCTTTCCGCTTCTTGCCCATTACAAGTGTCGGGCTTACGTATCGCACCAATTGAATGCAAGTGAGCCACCATGCCGTTCGTCATTTTGCCCAACAGAAAGCTGATCGAAGTCACTGGCAGTGATGCGGAACACCTTCTGCAGAATGTCATTACCTGCAACGTAGAAGACCTGGCGCCCGGTGTTGCACGCGCCGGTGCGCTGCTTACGCCGCAGGGCAAGATCATGTTCGATTTTCTGGTCTGGCGCACTGATGATGGTGTGTTCACGATCGATATTGATGCCGAACAGGCCGATGCCTTCATCAAACGCATGACGCTTTACAAGCTGCGGTCGGATGTCGCGTTTTCGCTTTTGAATGAATCACTTGTCGCGGTTGGTTTCAGTGATGATTCCGGTGCGCCCCTGCCCCAGGCAGCGATCCGCGTGAAAGATGAGCGGTTTGCCGCCCTTGATGTTCAGCGATTTGTCGTTGATGCGGACGCCGCGCCGTCATCGGGCGATCCAATCTCCGCATGGCAGCAATTGCGCATTGCCCATGGCGTTGCGGAAGGCGGCGCTGACTATGCCCTAGGCGATGCTTTTCCGCATGATGTGTCGCTCGATCAGAACCAAGGCGTGGACTTTAAAAAGGGGTGCTATGTCGGCCAGGAGGTCGTCAGCCGCATGCAGCATCGCGGGACCGCGCGGCGGCGGGTGATGATCGTGACCGCAGATCAGCCGCTGACCAGTGACGCGCGCGAAGTGACCGCTGACGGCAAACCGGTCGGGACAATCGGCACAATCGATGGGCAGGAGGGATTGATGATCGGAAGGCTTGATCGTGTCCGCGACGCGCTTGATGACGCGACGGCGCTTCTTGTCGGGTCGATAGCGCTGACGGCGGTTCGGTTGCCGGACGGCGTGTCTTATGATTGGCCGAAGGATGGGGTGGAAAATGGCTGACCGCGCCTCGGCCCCGCCGCGTGCCTGGCAGCGCATGCTGTCGGGGCGCCGCCTCGATCTTCTGGATCCGTCCCCGCTCGACATTGAAATCGAGGATATTGCCCATGGCCTTGCCCGCGTTGCCCGCTGGAACGGTCAAACCAAGGGCGAGCATGCGTTTTCAGTCGCGCAGCATTCGCTCTTGGTGGAGCAGATTGTACGCATCTTGAAGCCGGAAGCAGATCACGCGTTGCTGCTGACGACCCTCCTCCATGATGCCCCGGAATATGTGATCGGGGACATGATCTCCCCGTTCAAGCAGGTGATGGGCGGCGACTATAAAAGTGTCGAAGCGCGGCTGCATGCGGCGATCCATGTTCGCTACGGGCTCAGCCCCGCGGCGGCGCCGATGATGAAAAAGCTCATCAAACGGGCCGATATGATCGCTGCTTTCTATGAGGCAACACGGCTGGCCGGCTTTTCTTTGAAAGAGGCCACTACCTATTTTGGACGCCCGACCGGTGTTTCACCGGACAATTTGCCACTCGCGCCGGTTTCCACCGCGCAAGCCCAAGCGCAGTTCCTCGAACGCTTTAAAGTTCTTGAGGGCCAAAAGACAGCGCCGGTGACTTAACATGGCCTATCTTGTTGTGTGTCCCGTCAGCCAAGTTCGGACCGTCGGCTTGAAGCATGAACCTTCCCACATGCTCACCGTGATGAGTGAAAAAAGCGATGTGCCGCGTCCGGCTTCGGTGAGCGCCGCCAACCACGAAAGCCTGATTTTCAACGATATCGCCGCTGATCGCGATGGCCTCGTTGCGCCGGGGGCTGCTCATGTTGAGGCGCTTTTGGGCTTTGCCCGGGCCTGGGACCGCAAGGCACCCTTGTTGATCCATTGTTACGCGGGCGTCTCCCGATCGACGGCGAGCGCTTACATCATCGCCAATGCGCTCGCGGATGATGCCGATCCGACAATGCTGGCCTCAATCCTGCGGATGCGGTCGCCGACGGCCACGCCCAATCCGCGCATGGTCGCCCTCGCCGATGCACAAATGAGCATGGGCGGCGCGATGATTGCCGCCATCGCGCAAATCGGGCGCGGCGCCGATTGCTTTGAGGGCGATCCGTTCATCTTCCCGCTAAGGGCCGATCAGGCCGACCTGTTCTGAAATTTCAGCGCGTAATAATTTTCGAGCCCAGGCGCGACATTACACTTTGTCGGATCACCCTTGGCCCATTTGGCCACCTTGGGGTCCATCACGCGCCGCCACAGCGGCGGAACCGCCGCCAACAGAAAGCTGCCCGGGTAGCCGGACGGCAAATGCGGCAGATCCTCTACATTGCGCAGCGACTGGTAGGGCATTTGCGGATTGGCGTGATGATCCGAATGGCGCTGCAAGTGAAACAGCAGCAGGTTTGAGACGATGTGATTGGTGTTCCAGGAGTGGCGCGGCTCGCACAATTCGTAACGCCCATTGGGCTTGCTTGTGCGCTTCAAGCCGTAATGCTCAACATAATTGGCCATGGACAGATGGAACCAGGCGATCGGATGGTGCACGGCCAGGAACAGCAGCATCCATGGGCCGAAGGCGGCGACCAGGAGAAGCCCGACGCCCGCCGATATCGCATAGCCCTGCAGCAATTCATTATGCAGACTGAACGTGGGGTGCCCCTTCTTCTCAAGGCGTTGCTTTTCAAGCTGCCAGCCGCGTCGCGCAACCGTTGGCATTTCGCGCAAAACAAAGGTCCAAAGCCCCTCGCCCAAACGGGCCGATGCTGCATCTTCCGGCGTTGCGACCTGCACATGGTGGCCGCGATTATGTTCGATCATGAAATGGGCATAGCCGGACAAAGCGGCGACCATTTTGGCGCCCCATTGGTCAAGCCGGTTTTGTTTATGGCCAAGCTCGTGGGCAACCGTCAGGCCGGAACCGGATGCCACAGCGACAGCCACGGTCAGCAAGGCGGCGGCCCAGAAAGGCAGATCCTGCGTACCAATTACCCAGGCAACCACAAGAAAGTTGACCCACAAGACAATGGCCGCGACGTAAAGCAGCCGCCTGTAATGCTGATCCATCGCCATTTCCTCGACGACTTCTTCAGGCGGATTGTTCCAGTCCTCGCCGACGAGCATATCAAGCGCCGGCACGATCACATAATAGAAGAAGAGCGGCAGCGCCGCGAAAAGCATATTGCCGGATGCAAGCATCAGCAGCGCGCAGATCATCGGGACGGCAGGTGTGAAGGTCGACAGCACCCACAGCCAGCGTTTCTTGTCGACGTAACGCACTTCGCCACCGTCTTCGGTGGTTGCGACAAAGATCATCAAGTCCTCCCAAGCCCATTACCAAGCCATCGGTTCGGGCAGTTGGGAGCTAGAAAAACGCTTTTCGCGCGGAATGCAAGATTCCGTAGGGTAAGCGCGGTGCGTCAATCCAGCACTATATCGAGGCCGATATCGAGGGTTGGAGCCGCCATCGTGATCTTTGAGGTGGAGATGTAATCCACGCCCGTTTCTGCAATCGATTGCACAGTGTCGATATTGACGTTGCCGGACGCTTCCAATTTGACTCGGCCGCCATTGTCACCATCGTTGATCGCGACGGCCTCACGCAATTGCGCCAAGCTCATATTGTCCAACAGCACAACATCGGGC
>JBCCRB010000343.1:0-3617 GCA_039208465.1 Pseudomonadota bacterium | reverse complement strand
GAAGATGGCCGCTTTCAAGTCGGCCCTGAGTCAGCGGGTGCCAATCCGGGTCCTGCCAGCTATAGGCGCGGCGGGCCGCTGACGGTCACCGACGCCAATGTGATGGTCGGCAAGCTGCATCCGTCGCTTTTTCCGGCCATTTTCGGCCCAAACCGGGATGAAAGACTGGATGCGGGCATTGTGCGCGAGAAGTTTAATGCCCTTGCCCAAGAGATTGGCGATGGGAAGACGGCGGAAGAGATTGCCGAGGGCTTTTTGACCATTGCGGTTGAAAACATGGCCAATGCGATCAAGAAGATCTCCGTGCAGCGCGGCTATGATGTGACCGAATATCTGCTCAATTGCTTTGGCGGTGCTGGCGGGCAGCATGCGTGCCTCGTTGCCGATGCGCTGGGCATGAATGCCGTGTTGATCCATCCGTTGTCCGGCCTTTTAAGCGCCTATGGGATCGGTCTGGCGAAAGTTTCAGCGTCACGTCAGCATGCGCTGGTCAAGCCGCTCGCGCATGAAGCAAAAGGGGCAATCACGAGTCTTTTGAATCGCTTGGAAGCAGATGTTCACCAGACGCTTGAAGCGCAGGGTATTGCGAAAGCCCAGATCGAAACGGCAGCAAGCCTACACATCCGCTATGATGGCACCGACACGAGTATCGAAGTGCCGTTTGCGGCAGATTTGGACGCCGCGGCAGGTGCTTTTGAGGCAGCGCACAAGGCGCAGTTCGGGTTCATCTCGCCCGGCCGTCAGATGATCGTTGAGGCCGTTGGGCTGGAAGGCACCGAGTGCGGCGCCGCACGCCATGCACCGGGCAGCGATGCGGCCGATGCTTATGACGCAACAGCCGATGAAGTTCGCCCGGTCTTCACCGCTGGCCAACGGCGCGACACGGGCGTTTTCAAACGGGCAAGCCTGCGCACCGGCGCCCGGGTGGCTGGGCCTGCCATCATTATCGAGCCGAACCAGACCATTATCGTGGAGATGGGCTGGACCGCCCAACTGACCGCGCGCGGCAATATTCTGATCGAGCGCACATCACCGCGCACCGACGCCGCCCCCATCGGCACCGATGCCGACCCGGTGATGCTTGAGGTCTTCAACAACCTTTTCATGTCGATCGCCGAGCAAATGGGCGTGACGCTGCAGAACACGGCGTCGTCGGTGAACATCAAGGAGCGGTTGGACTTTTCTTGCGCGGTTTTCGATCACCATGGTCAATTGGTCGCCAACGCCCCGCACATGCCCGTTCATCTGGGATCGATGGACCGATCGGTGGAGAGCATCATTCGGCAAAATCCCGATATGAAGCCGGGCGATGTGTACGCGCTGAACGCGCCCTATAATGGCGGCACGCATTTGCCGGATATTACGGTGGTGACGCCGGTTTTCGATGCGCGCGATGAAATCCTCTTCTACGTCGCTTCGCGCGGGCACCATGCCGATGTGGGTGGTCTGGCGCCGGGCTCGGCCACGCCGCGCGCGACACACGTCAATGAGGAAGGCGTGCTGATCGACAATTTCAAGCTGGTCGATCGTGGCGCTTTTGACGAGGATGCGTTCATCACGCTGATGACGGACCACCCCTACCCGGCCCGCAATCCGGCGCAGAACCTTGCTGACATCAAGGCGCAGGTCGCCGCCAATGAGAAAGGCGTGGCAGAGCTCAGGCGCATGGTCGACCATTTCACGCTGCCGGTCGTGCAAGCGTATATGGGCCATGTGCAGGACAATGCCGAGGAGAGCGTGCGCCGTGTGATCGACCGGCTTGCCGATTGTGCGGCGGTTTACGACACCGATCGCGGCCAGCAGATCAAGGTCAAAATCAGTGTCGACCGCGAAAAGCGCGAAGCGACGGTCGATTTCACCGGTACATCGGAGGTTTGGGCCAACAATTTCAATGCGCCCGAACCCGTCACCCGCGCCGCTGTGCTCTATGTTTTCCGCCTGATGGTGGAGAGCGGCATTCCGATGAATGCGGGCTGCCTGAAGCCGATCAACATTATTATTCCGGATGGCTGTTTCTTGAAACCGGCATTTCCCGCTGCCGTGGTCGCCGGCAATACCGAGACATCGCAGCATGTCACCAATTGCCTGTTGCAGGCGCTTGGCACCCTCGCCAATGCGCAAGGCTCGATGAACAATCTGACCTATGGCAATGCGCGCTATCAGAATTACGAGACGATCTGCTCGGGCGCGCCGGCCGGCGTGATGAATGACGGGCGTGGCTTTGCGGGCGCCTCCGGCGTTCACACGCATATGACCAACACGCGCATGACGGACCCTGAAATCCTGGAGATGCGGTATCCGATTGTCGTTGAAACCTTTGCGATCCGGGAGCGTTCCGGCGGCCAAGGTGCGTTCAAGGGCGGCGACGGCACCGTGCGGCGCCTGCGTTTCACCGAAGACATGGACTGCGCGATGATTGGCTCGCACCGCGTGGTGCCGCCCAAGGGCCTTAATGGCGGCGGTGACGGACAGGTGGGCAAAACGGAAGTGCGCCGCCTTGATGGCACGGTGGAATTGCTTGAGCCGTGCGACCAGACGCATCTGAAAGCTGGCGAAGCAGTAATCGTCACAACGCCCACACCGGGTGGGTTTGGAAAGGGTTAGTTGAAAGAAGGTGGCATGCCAGCTTCCATCCACTCCTGCATGCCCTTTAGCAGTTCGCGCGTGGGGTATTCATAAATGTCAGCTTCAGAAGCGCCAGCCGCCAAATGCTTTTCGACGTACCATTCCTGAAAGTCGCTATAGTCGTTGAGTATGCGTTGTGCGCCAACATTTTGCGCATCGGCTTCCAACACGAGCCAGTTGCGTACTTTTCTAACCGCCTTTTGGTAATCGGCAGCGTGTGTTTCGATGTCGCATCCTGAAAGGTCTGAGAGCGCGGCTTGATATCGAAAGCGTTCCTCTTCCAAAATCAGAAAGCGCTTCTTTTTATGCGCGCCGTCTTTAAATTGGCGGCACCCGTAATCGATGCCAAGTTCGAACGGCATATTCATTCTGAAATGCTCGCCGGCCTCGGCTGCCACGCACCGACTGAGGTCGTGTACACTGAAACGCGATGCTTCGATTAGTTGGACGATCTTTTGCAGCCTGTTTTGGCCGCCATCGAGGCTCTCTGATGCCAGTCGCGGGATAAAGCCGAGACGGACAATGGTGAACATCACAGATTGTAAAATTGCAGCGTAGGCATCATCAAAGGGGCAATTGATGAATACGTTGCGGTTGAAGTCATTCAACCTTTTGTTCGCGGCGGATCGTGCCCGTAGGAATCGCGTTCGCGAATACGTCCGTCGCGGCCATGAATGTAGAGTTCGGTACCATCACGGCGCGCTTTTTCCCGCGCATCGGCGATGGCTTCTTTTTGCGTCGCGAAGATTTTCGAGGCGCGTCGTGCGCCAGAACTGCGTACACTCCATCGGTCCCCATTTGGTACGACGTGCTGACTTCTTTTTGACATGCCATGTCCTCTGTTGCCCCAGACGATTCGAATATAGGCCAGTTCGCCGCCCCCCCACAAATGACTTTGGGCGCTGCGGCTTGAGTGCTAATCATGGGGCCGTGACTTTCTTCGGACCTTTTTCATGACCGATTTTCTGCTGCTTGCCTTTATCTTTCTTATT
>JBCCRB010000342.1:0-3617 GCA_039208465.1 Pseudomonadota bacterium | reverse complement strand
GCACCATCGGCCCCTTCGCCCATCGGCGCCCGATTGATCAGCAAATGGTGGTGACCGGTGTTCTCGAAATCGCCGCCAGCCGGTGCCACGCCCATGCCTTCAAGACCAAACTGAATGGTGACCGGCGAACTGACAACAGCTCCCGCCTCAAGATTGGCAATGAAGACCCGCGCACCTTCGGGCGACGGGGTTTCCTGGGCAATGGCCACCGCCGCACCAGCGGCTAGCGCGAGGCCCGCAAAAATGATTTTTCTCATGAATTCCTCCTCCTGAAGACAAGGAAGTAGCGTGCCGATCGGATGCGTAAAGCCATCGCCGTCTCACAGATCAGTGAGCCGTTTGAGCGATCGCTCAAAAACCCGGTGGCGTCAGACCAGCAGCGCGGTAGGCGCTGGTCAGCGTATTCACCATCAGCATGGCGATGGTCATCGGCCCGACACCGCCAGGAACCGGTGTTATGGCACCGGCGATGGCCGAGACTGGTTCATAGTCAACATCCCCAACGAGCCGGGTTTTGCCGACGCCGCGCTCAGGTGCGTCAATGCGGTTGATCCCGACATCGATCACCGTCGCGCCCGGCTTTACCCAATCCGCTTTGATCATCTGCGGTCGACCAACGGCGGCCACCAAAATGTCGGCTGTCCGGCAGACACCTGGCAGATCAGGCGTACGCGAGTGGGCGATGGTCACTGTCGCGTTCGCCGCCAGCAACAGATTGAACATCGGCTTACCCACAATGTTGGAACGCCCAACCACCACGGCCGTCTTGCCGCTCAGATCATCTCCCAGCACGTCGCGGATCATCAGCATCGCACCCGCCGGTGTGCACGGCACAAACGCCTGATCGATGGTGCCGGTACCCAGCTTGCCGACATTGAGAAAATGAAATCCGTCGACATCCTTGTCCGGATCAATCGCCTGGATGACGCTGGCGGCATTCATATGAGCAGGCAGCGGTAATTGCACCAAGATCCCGTGCACTGAAGGATCTTCATTGAGTGCCTGCACCTCGGCGAGCAGGTCTGCCTCGCTGGTTTTTTCCTCAAGCCGTCGCTCGATGGATCGAAACCCGCAAGCCGTAGCGGTTTTGCCCTTATTGGCGACATAGACCTTCGAGGCGGGGTCGTCGCCCACAATGATGACAGCCAGGCCAGGCTGTGGATGCCCAGCCGAAACCAGGTCCTGCGTCGCATCGGTAACAATTTGCGTGATGGCGGCTGCTTTTGCTTTCCCGTCTATGATGGTCATGCTGCTCAAAGATCCCGATTGAGGCTTGCCTCATAAACAAAAAAGGTGCCGCGAGCGACACCCTTTTGGCGATCAAATGCGTGTTTGGTTCGCGCTTAGCCGTAACGACGGTCACGCGAGGAAACCAATTGCTCCAAGGCTTCGCGAATATCGTTCACCGATTGGCGCAACTCTTCCAACTCATGCTCGTTTGACGCATCGCTTGCGCGGCCATTTTGCAGTGTCGTCGGTGCGACGGGTGCCGGTGCGAGAGGCGGTTCGGCAAAGTAAAATGGCTGCGGATCGTGCATGCCCATTGGCTGCGGTGCAGGTGGATATGGCGCGTAGGGTGACGGCGCTGTGTAGGCCATGGCTGGTTGCGGGACCGGTGCATAAACCGGTGCGCCAAAGGCTTGCGGCGGGTAGCCGGGCATCGCCTGGGCAGCAGCGGCCATGTTTGGTTGTGGTTGTGGTTGTGGTTGAGGTGTCGGAGCGTAGACGGGATAGGCGGGGTATCGTTGATGATGCATGGCGTTATCGGATGCCTTCCTAGTTGGTGTTTCGTTTGAAGGGTCTTTCTGGTGGTCAATTGGCGGTGTCGGGCCAAGTGGCTCCGGCCGGTCCGCACGCGTAAGCCCATTGCCAGGTGTGCGGGCGTTAAAGCTGTTGATGCATCCCATGACAAAGGCCAACGCTGCGCCAAACAGGAAGCCAGCCATCCCGCCTCCCGCTGTGACGACGGTGCGCGATGTCGATGAGGCCACCAATGGTGGCTCGGCGGGAGCGATTACCGTAGCGTTGACCGAGCCCAGCGCGCCGATCTCGCCGGCTTCACGGGCGCGCACCAATGCGTTTTGATAAAGATTTTCCGTGGCAGCCACTTCGGTTTGCAAGCGGCGTAGTTCGCCCAGCAACTGGCTGCTTTCGCCGAGCTCTGCATTGGACAGCGCCAGTTGGACTTCAATTTCTCTCTGCGCCTGCAGTGCACGCTCAAGATCGCTTTGCGCAGCATCTATGATCCGCTGCAACTCCCGCTCAATATCCTGACGGGCAGATTCGACGGATGCCTTTGCAACCGCCAGGCGAGGGTGACGAGGGCCGAGTGTTTCCTCCAATCCGGCAGCGTTTTGCCGCAAGGAAGCGTATTGTGCGCGGAATGTTGTCAGCGTCGGCGTGGTCAAATCGCTGGGAACCGCACCGTTCAGCACGGCTGAAACATTGATCCCCTGGGCGTTCTGGGCGCGGGCCCGCGCTGCCGCCGTCTCCGCTTTTGCGTTGACCAACGTGGCGTTCAGCGCCGAAACCGCTTCCACCCCGATATCATCGCCCGTTTCACCGAACAGATTGTTAGCGGTGCGAAAGTCTGCCAATTGGCGACGGGCGTTCGAAACATCGTTCTGCAATGCCGCCAGGCGTTGTTGCAGGGCGGCGGAAGCAGAATTGGCCGTATCCGCCTCAATGGTTGATTGGCGTTCGATAAAGGCTTGCGCATGCTCGTTGGCAAGGAGCGCAGCTTTGCTCGCCGATTGCGACGTAACCCCGATACTCAAAACAAAGGTGCTTGATTCGCGATCGATATCGAGCGCATCACGCAAGTTCTCAATCGTCACCCGTTCACTGATATCGCTCTGGCTTTCTTCGGCAAAAAGCGAACGGATCACGCTGATACCGTCAATCAGCCCGATCCCTTTGTCGGCAGTGCCATTGAACTCCGGGTCCTGGTCCAGATTTGTCCGTTCGATAACCTTCTCAAGGACGGCCGTGGACCGGGCAAACTCCAATTGGCTGTCCACGATGGCAAGCGCGCCTTCATTGGAGAGAAATTCTGGCGTCAAATCGCGCTCGACGAGACGAATTTCACGCGGGTCGATCAGGACCTGCGTATAGGACGTAAACTCTTTTGGCTGTGACAGCGCTGTCATCGCCCCGATCACGCCACCCGCAATCGTCGTTGCTGCAATCGCGGCACGCCAACGCCACATGGTCTTTGCGATGATAACCGGGTCAATCAGCGGGTCAGATGAACGCCCATAGGCGCCGTCGGCGAAATCGCCGCGCGCTGGTGCCTGAGGTGTTACCGGTGCGGTCTTATCCGCCGGCCTTGCCTGGTGCGCTGCACCTTCGCTCTGCTTCTGCCGATCCATCGCATTGATGCCGGCTTCTTTCTTCCCGGATGCGGATTGCTTTTTTGAGGCAGTTTTTTTGCCAAACAGCCCATCGCGCTTTTCGTCCTTGCCTGCCGAAATCCCCGGTTTTTGCGAGGCTTGGCGTGAACGGTCATTGTCGACCGCAAGGGTCAACAGCGAATGGCGATCATTTTTTTTGGGCTTATCAAACATTTACAACCGCATGGATAGGCGGGGCCACATGCCCCGAAACGTAAACCCAAG
>JBCCRB010000341.1:0-3633 GCA_039208465.1 Pseudomonadota bacterium | reverse complement strand
GCGGCTGCTGCGGGACATCGTGTGGTCATCTCTCGGCGATGCGCCACGCGCTGGACACCCATAAGAAAGGGGCGCCACCGACCCGCGAGTTTATTTGTGAGGTCATTGGTCCGATGGTCAACGCCGTCGCCGCCAATGAAAATGAGACGCCAAAGCGCGAAAGGCGCGGTCGCAGAAGGGCCTGATCGGTCAGCGATCACCGTCGCCGGCAAACACGGCGACATCAGACGAAGCAGCAACATTGGCTTCAAACAGCTCGATCCCCTCGCCCGGCGCCGCATCAAGCGAGCGACGCACCGCTTCCGCCTGACGGATCATGTTGATGACCAGGGGCGAGGACGCAAACTTGGTGTGTTCCAAGCGGCGATTGCCATTGATTTCGGTCAGGTCGATCACATCAATGTTGGCACGCACCAAGCGTTCGATCGCACTGCCATCGCCGACCCGTGGCGCACGGCCACGCAGGCGCGATGAAACGCGCAGCGCCGGATCTCGGCGGGAAACAAAAACAAGCATCGGAAAAGTGCGCGGCTCGAGCGCCCGTAGTTGTTCTTCAAAGACGTCAATATCAATGTCCGGCGCTGCAAGAACGACCGCCGATATGCGCGAAAGCACATCGCTGCGCCCTTCCAGCCCCAATTGGCGAAGCGCCTCCATCAACACCATACCGCCCATCGAATGAGCGACCAGCATGAGCTCTTCAGCACGCGTCGACGCGAGTTGGCTGATAAGCAGCGCCAAATCATCGCGCGCAATGTTTGCGCTCTCCAAATCATACAAATAGCCTTGCGGCAGACCGGCCGAGGCCCAAGAAAAGTGAACCGGCACGCCCGGCGCATTGAAATCATGCACGATCTGCGCGTTCAAAAACACGCCCTCGGCAAAATCGGTGTTGTAGCCATGCACGAACAGCGACAGGCCCGGGCGCGGATCGCCGGTTTGTGTCAAACGGGCATCTAGGACAGTTTGGAACGCCTGCGCAGATCCCATCGGCGCGATACGCGTTGCGATGAAGTCGCGCTGCGGATTAACGCGCCCCGATGGATAATTGATCTCACCTTGCTGACGGTCAGGCGGAATGCGCACGGACACCGATCCGTAGGAGGGCGATCCGGCACGATCGCCGCCGTAAATCAGCTGCCCGTCCTCGCTCGGCGACCGAACCGTTGCATATAGGATTTCTTCCTCGGCCTCGCCTAGTCCAAGCCCAGCGGTCGCCGCGTCCAAGAGCAGCGTTGGTTGGCTCGCACAGCCGGACACCAGACCGACAATCAACCCAACGACAATCAGCTTGACACGACTACGCATGAAATCATTTCGGCCTTAATTGAATGACGTTCGCTTACGCGTAGTAAGCCCTAATTGTCATCACAAATCAAAAGATATGCGCTAACAGGCTGGCAAATAGCGCTTGAAATTGCCCTTCAGGTCACTGCGCGTAAACGCGCCATCGCGTGACGACAGGCCAATGAGAAGCCCATCAGCGGCACGCACGGTCAACACGGTCTTCAAATTCACCCGCGCATCAGGTGAGAACGTCACTTTCCATCGGCACAACATCGCGGCAATGACCGACTTTACAAAGGCATAGCCGAACCACAGCCCGATACACCGGCGCGGTCCGCCGGAAAACGACAGAAACTGATAGGGCGACGGCGAGATGGCAAACCAACGGTCCGGATCAAAATGCTCCGGGTTCTTGTAGATCGAGGGATCACGATTGATCGCCCACGCGTTCAGATACACCCGGTCAGCGCGGTTAAACTGAACTGACCCGACCTGTGCGGCAAACTCCACCCGCCGGTGTTGATAGGGCGCTGGCGGCACCAAACGTAATGCCTCCTTCACGACCGCATCCAAATAGGGAAGCTTCATCAATCGTGTCAGATCGCGTTCGATGCCATCGCCTGCAGCCTGTAATTCATCGTCAAGTTTGCGCGCGACATCGGGGTGCCGCGCGAGCAAGACGAGCAGGGTCGATGTGATTGAAACCGATGTATCAAAGGCAGCCCCAAGCAAAGTCCATAGCATCGCCGAAAGCCGGAGATCCGAGGACGGTTCGCCAGGCGGCGGCGGGCTTTTCGCCAGCGCGGCCAGCAGATTGGCGTCGGCCGGTTGATCCAGCGTACTGCGTGCCCAGGCATTTAAAAGCGCGGCGGTCTTGTTGGCCTGTCCATGCACTCCGGCCCCAAAACGGGCACCAAAGCGGGCCGCCATGTAGTTTGGGAGCGTAAACCCGGCCAACCGGCCATGCTTTTCCGATTGTTCGGCCGCCTCCAGACCCAATTGATCATCGGGGTGATCAAAAATACAACCAACCGCAAGCTTGCGCATGACGATTGCGATTTCCTCGGTAACATCAAAGTCAGTCCCGTCATCCGGCCAGCGATCAAGTTCTTGCGCAACGATTTCGCACATTCGTTCGCCAGTTTGCTCGACCCGGCGGCGGCTGAAAAACTTACCAATTAAGTTGAGGTAGTGAAGGTGCCGATCGCCATAAAGCGAGAAGTAACCGAGCCGGATTTGATCGTGCAACGAGCGCCCATTTGCGCGAAGAACCACCGACCGCGTGGCGAACACCCGGTCATTCTTTAAAACCTGCTCAGCCCATGCCGAAGTCGAAAACACATAGGTCGCTGAAGAGCGCTTGCGCCCAGGCGTCGAGGGCAGCTTGATGGCATGACCGTACCGGCGCACCATGATCGGGCCGGCAGATAGTGGATCTGCCGCCATCCGCGTCATGATATCGACCGCGGCAAGCCGGTTAACAGTAGAAACCGCTGGCACGTCAGTCCCCCCCCCCCCGGGCTTCACGCCCATGTTTTAAGGGACAAAGCAATCAAACAAGCGCTACCGCGTCAACTCCTCTTACCTAGCGTCAGCTAATTTCAACCGCCGGTGCGCCAGATCTCCCCATGGATCAGCCGCGCCATTTTCCGCATTGAGCCTGCCTCCCTGGCCTTTGCGGGAGGGTTTCAAGTAAACGCGTCGGGCATGCTTTCTTTCTTAGTCGTCATGAACGCCTGCAGCGCCTCGTCAATCGCTTCATCCATGGCCGGCGGCTGATAGGCATCCAGCCAGGTCCGCGCCATCGTATTGGCGCGCTCAACAGCCGTCCGCGACCCTTCAGACGACCATTGCTCATAGGAATTATTGTCGGCAATCGACGAGCGATAAAAAGCAGTCTGGAAATTGGCCTGCGTGTGGTTACAGCCAAGATAGTGAGAGCCCGGCCCCACCTCGGCAATCGCATCCATCGCCTGGCCATTTTCCGAAAGATCAACACCGGCCGCCATCGCCTGCATCATGCCGAGCTGATCAATATCGATCATGAACTTGTCGTAGGACGACACCAGGCCACCCTCCAGCCAGCCGGCTGAATGGAGCGCAAAATTCGTGCCCGCCAAAAGCGTCATATTAATTGTGTTAGCGCTTTCATGCGCCGCCTGCGCATCGGGCACTTTCGAGCCGCACAGCGAACCGCCAGTCCGGAACGGCAGGCCCAAACGCCGGGCAAGCTGCGCGGCACCATTGGGCGGGCCGAGCCGACCGACCGCGTCACGCATGCGTTCGATCGCGGCCTCATCGGCGAGCAGCGCTGCGACGCGGGCGATGGGCTCGCTCCCAGCCCAG
>JBCCRB010000340.1:0-3660 GCA_039208465.1 Pseudomonadota bacterium | reverse complement strand
TTCCTGGAAATCGAAAATTTCCATCTGATTGAACATATCTTGCTGCGCCCCCGGGACCAGACGGGGAAGCTTTTGATTCCGAAGATGTTGTTTTCACCGTAAACATGGTGCTTGGCAATGAAGATCTGTCAGCGCGTGAAGCGGCGACAATCCGCGCGCAAGTGGAGAGTGTTGAAGCCACATCGCCGACCCAAGTGGTTTTCAACCTTAAAAACTCCAACCCACGCTTTATCCTTGAGAACTTCTCGGTGCGTATTTTCGGCTCGTTCCTGATTATGCCGGAGCACATTTGGAGCGAGCAGGAACCGGCCACCTTTGCGTTTGCAGAGCCAATTGGCACGGGCCCCTACACGCTCTCATCAGCGGCAACAAACCGTGCGATCTGGGATCGTAATGATGATTGGTGGGGCGCAAAGACAGGCTTTATGGATTTGCCGGAGCCGCAGCGTGTCATCTTCCTTGAATCAGGCGGTGAAGAAAACCGCGCCCAGCTGGTTGCCTCCAACCAGATGGATGTGGCGCACAGCGTTTCGCTCGGTACGTTTGAGGCCATTCAAGCGCAAAACCCTAATGTGATCGCGTGGACCGATAGCCTACCTTATGCCTGGCCGGATCCATGTTCGCGCCAGATGGAGTTCAACACCACGGTTGCACCTTGGGATAGCGCCAATATGCGGCGTGCGGTATCGCTGATGATCGACCGTCAGCAGATCGTCAATGTCGCCTATGAGGGCACAACGTCGCCATCGCGCTCCATGTTTGTGCAGTATGGCGGCATGATGCCGTTCATCGAAGCCATTGAAGGCGCTGGCCTCGGCATCAATCCGCGCGGCCAGGCCGATGAAGCCGCAGCGCTGATTGAAGCGGAAGGATGGACCAAAGGTTCCGACGGGATCTATGAAAAGGACGGCGTGAAGCTAACCGCCAATATCCACGTGAATTCGGCATCTACCGAATATACCCGCACGATCGATGTTGTGGTCGAGCAATTACGGCGCAATGGCATCGATGCGAAATCGGTCCCGGTTGAAAACAGCGTGTTCTGGGGCGAAGTCCTGCCACTTGGTGGCTATGACATCTCCTATTCATGGTTGTCATGCGGATCGGTGAACGAGCCTTGGGCATCGATGAGCCGTTACACCAATGCGTCGATCGCACCGATCGGTGAGCGGGCGCCGGGCTTTAACAATACCGGCCGTTGGGACACGGAAGGCACGGCGGCCTATTCCGGGATTGTTGACACGATGGGCACCTTGTCGATCGGCGATCCTGAGGTCGTGAATCTGGTGACCGAGGCGTATCAATTTATCGCCAATGAGGTGCCGTTCACGCCGCTTGTTCAGGCTGCAAAATTGCTGCCTTACAACACGACCTATTGGACCGGATGGCCGACCCAGACCAACAATTACAACCATCCGGCGTTCTGGTGGGGTCATACGCACCAGATCATCCATAATCTGCAAAAAGCGCAGTAAATCTGACGCTGTGCGATTGGCGTGGGCCCAAGGGCCCGCGCCCCTGCCCCAACGGGCACAATTCTGGGTATCCAACAGGCTTGGGAGGGCCTTCGGATGGGTAAGATACCAGCAGACTATATCATCAACCGGCTGATCACGTTCCTGCTGACGATCTGGATCGCAGCGACTTTGATCTGGCTGATACCGCGGTTTTCGCCGGTTGATCCGGCCGAAATCGGCCTCGGTCGCATGGCCGCCGGCGGCGCCTTTGTTGAAAATTCAGAGCAGATCCTGGCGCAATTGCGCGAGAGGCTCGGCCTCAACGATCCCTGGTACCTACAATATTGGAAATATATTGTTGGCCTGGTGACGTTCGATTTTGGGCTTTCCTATGCCAACGTCCCCTCCCCCGTCTGGACGCTCATCGCGCAAGCCCTGCCCTGGACCATCGGTCTGATGCTGCTGTCGGTCATCATTACGTTTCTGATCGGCAATGCGGCGGGCGCTTTCATGGTGTGGGAAAAGACGCCGCGTGTGTGGAAGGTGATCATACCAACGCTGATGATGTTTACCGCGATCCCACCGATCCTGTCGGGGCTATTGCTGATGTGGGTGTTTTCGGTCAAGGCGCAGATGTTTCCGCTGACCGGCGCGTATGGCTTGCAGGTGGTGCCTGGCCTGACATGGGAATTTGTCGGCTCGGTGATCTATCACGGCATCCTGCCGGCGCTTTCCATCGTGGTGGTGACCTTTGGTTTCTGGACGCTCGGGATGCGGGGTCTGATGATCACCGTGCAGGGCGAGGATTATGTCAATCTGGCCAAGGCCAAGGGGCTCAGGCCGCGCTACGTTCTCTACCAATATATGGTGCGCAACGCGATCCTGCCGCAGATCACCGCCTTTGCCCTGAAAATCGGGCTGCTGGTTTCGGGCCAGATCCTCGTGGAGCGTATCTTCTCTTATAATGGCATGGGCAAGCTGCTTTATGACGCGATCCTTGATCAGGATTTTGCGGTCATTCAAGGGGTCAGTTTCATCATCATATTGATGACCGCGATGTCGGTTTTCATCGTTGATCTGATTTATCCGCTGATCGATCCGCGGATCAGACACTCGGAGGCGACGGCATGAGTGACGCAACGCTTGAAACAAATGCCCAAAACGCCGACGCGAACATCAAGGCCGCCGGGCGCTTTAATCGCTTTGACAATCCATGGCTTAACCCGAAGCTCCTGTGGGGTGCCGGCATTCTTCTCGCCATCATCTTTGTCGGCTTTATCGGGCAGTTAACGTGGAACACCGATTTGGTGTTCACCGGTTCGGGCATTTTGAAATTGCCGCCGGTCGGTTTTGAAAATCTGCGTGGCCAAGCCGGTGTGTGGGACCATCCACTTGGCACGGATGGCGCGGGGCGCGACATGCTCGCTCTTTTGGTCATCGGCACGCCAAACACACTGATGATTGGCGCCATTGCCTCGATTATCGGCATGTCGCTGGGGATTTTCCTCGGTTTTTCGGCAGGCTTTATCGGCGGCCGCGTCGATGATTTTATCCGGATTATCTCCGATGTGATGATCACCATCCCACCGCTGCTCATTCTCGTGGTGTTCCAATCGGTCTATGGTGACGTGACGCTTCTGTTGATGTCGGTGCTGATCGCCGGCTTCATGTGGCAATCCCCGACGAGGCTCATCCGGGCGCAGGTCTTGTCGATGCGCGAAAGCGGCTATGTGAAAATGGCGCAACTTTCCGGCGCCTCGACTTTCCACATCATGTTCAAGGAGATGCTGCCCAATCTGGTGCCCTATCTTTTTGGTTCGTTCATCGCGAATGTGACAACGGCGATCGTCACCGCGGTCGGGCTGGAAGTGCTTGGCCTTGGACCGCAGCGGATCCCGACGCTTGGCCGCGTGATTTACGAGGCGATTAATTCGGGCGCGCTGATCCAGAATTTGTGGTGGTGGTGGGGTCTGCCAACCATGCTTTTGATCGCCATGTTCATCGGTCTGCTGCTGGTGAATCTGGGGCTAGACGAAGTGTCCAATCCACGTCTTCGGAAGGTGCAGTAATGGACAATGTTCTGGCAATTAAAGATCTGTCGATTGATTTCCCAACCGCAACAGGCGTCGTTCATGCGGTCACGAAGCTGAACTTAAATATCGGCGCCGGGCGCCGGATCGGCTTTATCGGCGAGAGCGGCTCG
>JBCCRB010000339.1:0-3662 GCA_039208465.1 Pseudomonadota bacterium | reverse complement strand
GCAGCAGGCTTGTCGCTGCCGCCGGTGGCGTTGGCGACATAATCCAGCGTATCCAGCACCGTTTTGCCGCCAAGTTCAGCCTTACCGCGTTCCTGCATCTTGTCGCGCGCGCCTGCCACCAGCGCGCTGATGCTTTTCGCCTCGAGTGCCGTTTCACCTTTCAAGGTTTTCGCCGCGCTCATCAGGCCAGTGGCCATCAATGTGCCGTAGGAGGAACCGGACGATTTGGTGAAAGCCTGCGCACATTGAAACAGCGCCATGCCCAGATCGTCGGGCAGATTGTCTTTCATCTCGACAATTGCGCGCATGCCGCGTGTCATGGTGACACCCAGATCGCCATCACCGAGCGCGCCGTCGGCGGTGTTGAGTTCATCGAAATCGCGTTCCATGGCGGCCGCGACCCGGTCGATGGCGGCCAGCAGCGATGCCTTGGTGATCGTCATCCGACGCTCCAGAAGGCACAATCGCATGGCGCGTTGAGCAATTGCTCCAATTCATCGTCAAGCTTGCACAGCGTGAAGGAGACGCCGGCCATTTCCATGGAAGTGGCGTAACGGCCGACCAGTGGCATCACGATCGTCGCCCCCGCCCCTTCAAGCCGTGCCTTCACGATCCGATACAGGATGTAGAGCTCTTCGGGCGGTGTGGCGCCCAGTGAATTGACCATGATCGAAACGCGGTCGCCGCTTGAAAGCGGCATGTCGTCCAGTAAACGGTCCATCATCTCGCCGGCGATCTCGTCAGCGGTTTTCAATTTGCCGCGCCAGACACCGGGTTCGCCATGGATGCCCATGCCCATTTCCATCTCATCGTCGGCGATCTCAAAAGTCGGTTTGCCGGCTTGCGGGACCGTACAGGGCGAGAGGGCCGCGCCGATGGACCGGCAAGCGTCAGCGGCCTTTTTTGCAACCGCGGTCACGCCGGCGAGGTCACGGCCCTCTTCAGCTGCGGCACCGGCGATCTTGAACGCGTACACCATACCGGCAACACCGCGCCGCTTTTCGGCCTCGGCGGGCGGTGCCGACGCAACATCATCGGCCAGCAGCACAGTTGTGCATGCAATGTCTTCAAATTCGACAAGCTCACCGGCCATGTCGAAATTCATGACGTCGCCGCCATAGTTTCCGTAAAGGCGCAAAACGCCAGCGCCCTGGTCGGCTGCGCGGATGGCGTCGGCCATCTGTTCGGCCGATGGCGAGGCAAACACATCGCCGATGGCGCATGCGTCCAGCAGCCCGGTGCCAACATAACCGGTAAAGACCGGCAAATGACCAGAACCGCCACCGGTGACGATCCCTACCTTGCCCTTTTTGCCGGGCGTTGCGCGCGTGACCACCTTCCCGCTGTCGCCATACATGGCGTAATGTTCGGGATGGGCTGCGACGAACCCTTCCAGCATTTCATCGACATAGGCTTCCGGTTTGTTGAGTATCTTTTTCATGCCGTCCTCCCAAACGGTGGTGATTGACTTACTTCGTTGACGACGCGCGCGCGCTGCGCACACCGATCAGCGCGTTGGTGTTGATCACCATGACAAAAATCAACAGCGCGCCCCAAATCAGTTCCCGGGCAAAATTGGATACTTGCAGCATGTTCAGTCCGCTGGACAGGAACTGCATCGACAGGACCGCCAGCACGACACCGATCACGCGGCCATAACCGCCATAGGGGTTCACACCGCCCAAGACAGCGATCAGAACCGCGAGCAGCAGATAGGATGACCCATAGTCCGCTTTGGCCGAGTTTGCCCGGCTCATGATAACCATGCCGGCAACTGACGAAAACATGCCGGCGATCACATAGACCTTCAACAACATACGATTGATGTCGACGGCGGCATAAAGCGCGGCCAGCGGATTGGCGCCATACATGGTCACACGCAGCCCGAATGCGGTGCGTGTCAGTATAATGTGAAGCGCATAGGCCAGCACCGCAAACAGGATGAGCGGGACTGGAATGCCGAACAAGCGCTCATTGCCGAGCCAGGCGACCGTGTCGGGAAAGCCCATCACAGCACTGCCGCCTGTCATCGCGATCGCAAAGCCGGTGAAAACCAATCCCGAGCCAAGAGTTGCCAGAATTGGCGGCAGGCCGAAGAAGGCCACCAGCGCCCCATTGACCAAGCCGCAGGTCGCGCCGATCGCCAGCGATGCGGCGAGCGCAATGCCCAGCCACATCAGGCTATCGCCAACCGGCATGGCCGGATCGCCAAAGGTCGTGAGAATGATCGCGGCAACAACGGCAGACAGGTTCGCCACGCCGACCACCGACAGATCAATGCCGCCGGTCATCATCGTGATGGTCATGGCCAATGCCAAAATGGCAAATTCGGGAAACTGGAACGCCATGGACGTCAGGTTCTGGGTCGACAGAAACCGGTCCGGTGAGAGGAAAGACATCAGCGCGAAAACGGCGACCGCGATGATCATCAGTCGGAACTCGGGTGCCTCGGTGACGCTTTGTGCTCGGTGTGGTCCGCCGCTCATCTTGCTCTCCTTATCCGGCCCGTGCCGCGGCGCGTTTTGCGCGATATGCCGGCACGCCGGTGCCAAGCAAGATCAGCAATCCGATGGTGACGGACTGCCACGTTGTCGGAATGCCGATCACGATCAGGCTGTTCTGGACAATGACAATCAAGGCGACGCCGAGCAGCGTGCCGGTAATCGTGCCATAGCCGCCGATCAGCCGTGCCCCGCCCAGCACCACCGCAGCGATCACCGACAGTTCCAACCCGACGAGCGAGAAAGGATCAGCCATGCGGCCCACCGAACCGTGAATGATCCCGGCAAGACCGGCCAGGGCGCCGACATAGACATAGATGAAAAACTGGGTCCATTTGACATTGATCCCGATCCGCCGCGCGCTCTCCTGGCTGCCGCCAATGGCGTAGATCGACCGGCCCAGCATGGTTTTCTGCAGGATGAACCACGTCAGCACGATGACGCCGAGCAGCGCCAGAACTGACCAGGGAATGGAATAGAAATTGCCCGCTTCAGTTGTGCCGCGCGCGAGCACGCCGCGCGAGAAATCCCGCATCTCCGGTGGTAGGGCCGAAATGCGTTGCGATCCGACAAACGTCAGCAGAAAGCCGCGGAAGACCGACAATGTGCCGAGCGTTACGATCAATGTGGGCAGTTTGAAAAAGGCGATGAAGATGCCATTGATCGCGCCGAGCCCTGCCCCCACAAGCATTGCGATGGCAAAGATCAGCGGCCAGGGCATATCAGGCCAGAGGGCCAGCGCTATTTTGGTGGCCGCATACATGGCAAACACGGCGACGGCAGTGAAGCTGACATCAATGCCACCCGACACAAGAACAAGCATAGCCCCGATGGCCAAAATGCCGATCACGATCGAGGCGCGCAGCAGGTCAGACACGGTTGTGACCGTGAAGAAAAGCGGGTCGGAAATCGTCGCAATCACACAGAAGGCAATGATGACGCCGGCGACCAACGTCTCATTACGGGTCCAGAAATCTTTCGGCAGAAACCCGCTCATGACGCCAACCTGTGCGCCAGATCGGCTTCTGTTGCGGTCACGCCATCAATCTCGTCCGTCACGCGGCCCTCGCGCATGACGAGGATGCGGTTACAGGTCGACAGCAGTTCGGGCAGATCATCGGAGATGACGATGACGCCGATGCCGTCTTTCGCCAGATCGCG
>JBCCRB010000338.1:0-3720 GCA_039208465.1 Pseudomonadota bacterium | reverse complement strand
CGTGTTGATCGACACATCTGCGGGGTCGCTTCTCCAATAAGCCTGCGTCGCGGTATCGAGCACGCTTTGCGCATTCATCTTGCTGGGTCGGCCCCGTTTGGACTTACTGGGTTTTTCCATATTTTCGTACCAGTCGGTATTTAATTATTGACAGATAACTCATATATTCGTACCACTTGGTACGTTAAGACGCAACTAAAGCCCGCGACGATCGGGCAAGGAGACACGATTATGAAGAAAACGCTTATCGCGGCCGCAGCAGCGGTGGGGACTATTGCCGGCTCTGCAAACGCAAACGCAAACGATCTTGATATGGTCCGTGCATTCTACTCAGATATCCTGACTGCTCCGGCCGAAACGACGGAAGCCCAATACTACGAACTGTTTTCCCCGGACGTCGTCTCAATCCCGACACCGCCGGGGGGACCGGGTGCGCAGGGCATGATCAACACGGTTGCGTTCCTTGGGCAGGTTGTGCCCGATCTGACTTGGACCGCCGAAGAGATCATCGAGCTTGATGGGCGCTTCGTTGTGCGCGGCACCGCAAGAGGTACTCCAGTTGGACCGTTTTTGGGGATTGATCCGGCAACCGGTAAATCGTTCGAAATCATGTCTATAGATATTGTAACAGTCGATGATGGGCTGATTACACACATCTATCATCTGGAAGATTGGACCGGTGCGATTGCACAACTAACCGCCGAATAAACCGCGCAGTCTTGACCCAAACAGGGCGGCGAGACCTTTTGTCTTGCTGTCCAGTTTCATGCTCGAAGGTCGCGTTTTTTATCAAAAACATCCATTGCGACGTATACGGCGAAATCTCGCTTGATCCGCATAGCCGACCCTGACTCGCGCTTGCGACGAAACTCCACTTCCCGTCCAAATTGACGCTCGTTCTGACAACGTTCATGTCCGCTTTGTCCACAAAGCCGCCTTTCAATCGGATAGAAAACAAACCGGTCCGGCAGGCATGGAAAGCGGTTCTTCGACCTTTGTGTGTACTTGCGGATCTATTTGGTTTTTCGGGTTTGATTTTGTCAGGGAAGGGCCCGTCCATTTTCTCGTCCCTGTCTGGTGCGCAGCGATCCTGTATGTCTGTCGCAGCGCAAAGCGCCTCATGTTCTGGCCGATAGTGTCGGCAGGAGTTCGGCGAACCTCATCTCGTCAGGCGTCAGCGCCGATCGCTTAACGCGGGGCAGGCTCAGCGGTTTTCCTGATCGCGCGATGTAGGCGTTTTCAAATGCTGACATCAGGCTGCCGGCAGCGCCGAAAT
Source organism: Pseudomonadota bacterium (assembly GCA_039208465.1). Lineage (GTDB taxonomy): Bacteria > Pseudomonadota > Alphaproteobacteria > Rhizobiales > Rhizobiaceae > JBCBDX01. Next base: position 2,444 of record JBCCRB010000338.1, on the reverse strand, counting down.
CAGCCCGATCAAAGTCGTGTGGATCAACTTCGTCTGGCGCGTTGATGATTTGATCGCAGGTGTCCTTGCCTTGCAAAACCATCCAGCATCGAAAATCGTCAAAGGCATCATCTGAGCAACCGTCGCGCAACAAATAGGCAAGCGCCCAGACCTCTTCTTGGTATGCGTCTACCAATCGGGATTGGACTATTTTTGCCGCATCGCGAATGGCCTTGGCGGTGTATTTCACCAACTTTTCCTCGATGTTGAGGATTGTTTCACTCTCGGAAGATGCCTTGGCCTGTGCGATGATCTGCCAAACCAGATCTTCGCTCATCAATGTCTTGTCGGCGGCGGGCAGTGTTGGTTTTTCCTGCGACCGAACTTCTTGCTTCCAAACAGCAATCTGGTCCATGTGGCGCTGGCGTGTGCCGTACCGCTCAGACCAACGCTCAAATGCTTCAATCGCTTCTAGCGCGGCTTGCTGCTTTTTGGGAAAATCCTCAGCCATAGCGCGCAGAAACCGATCCGGTGGCTTTTTACGCTTCGCTTCGGGCAGATTATCGTAACGCTCGACTGTTTTTCTGGCGCGCAGAAATTCGCGAAACACATCCACATGGCTCGCGACATCGGCACGCCAAATCTGCGCGGCGCGTTCGTGATAGCCGGCCTCTGCGAGCATATCGACCATCTGTCCGTAGCTTCCTGACAGGCCTGCGGCGGCAATGTTCGACATGATATCGTTGGCGACCAGATGCGCGGTTTTGTTTTCGATATGCTGCTGGCAAACCCAAATAAACAGGTCCGGGCTTAGGTCGAAGATTGGCCCTTTGGTGAGCTCAGGCGGCGTATCGGCATCACCGGTGTCACGTTTGGTCGCGAGCAACAGCATGCAGTCGGAATGGTCATCGAACAATCCTTTGTAGTCGATGGAAAGCAGATCAGAGACTTGTCTTGAAAGCACGCTTACACCTTCAATTGGACTACGCAGTTGACGCTGAGCGAAGTGTCGGCCGTTCGGCTTGAAAACATCTTAACGAACGCACTTTGTTTTTAAGGTATGTGCTGAAAAGGCGCCCGGTAATTGCTGATCAGATGACGGCTTAGTGGCGCCAAAGCCAGCGGCCGCCGAGCAGCCTGATCGTTGACACTGCGCCTGCCGATGCCCTATCGGTGCCGCCATGGTGAAATCGTTCTTCGCATCGCAGGACTATTATCTTCAGCTTCCATAGCTGCGGGTAAATTATCATTGGTTTTCCGCTGCCCCAGACAGCGGTCACCTTAAAATCGACCTTGTGCCCGGGCGGCAAATTCAAAGGTCGACACATGAACAAGAACAGCAAAAATCAAAAGACGACGTTAGGCATTGTGGGGTTTGGTGCCTTCGGACAATTTGCAGCCCTGCATCTGGGCCAGTATTTCGACATTGCAGCCTATGATCCGTCCGCCGATGTGGCAGAACCCGCAGAGCAACTCGGCGTGCGCCTGACATCATTGCACGCGGTATCGCAGGCTGAAGTGGTGCTGATTGCGGCACCGGTCTCCTCTTTTGAGCAGGTGGTCAGCGAGATCGCGGTCGCGTGTAAACCCGGCGCGCTGATCGTCGATGTCGGTTCGGTCAAAGTCGTGCCCTGCGCTATCATGCGGCGGCTGCTGCCGCGCCACGTCGACATCGTCGCCTCTCACCCCTTGTTCGGGCCTCAAAGTGCCGCGACAGGTCTTGATGGTTTGAAAATCGCCCTCTGTCCCATCCAGGGAAAACAGCATGTGCGGCTGGCGGCGTTTTTACGCAAGGCGCTGGGCCTGTCCGTCATCATCACAACCCCTGAAGAGCACGACGCGGAGGCGGCGATCGTCCAGGGGCTCACGCATCTGATCGCGAAAGTGCTGCTGCGCATGGGGCCGCTGCCAACGCGGATGACCACGAAGAGCTTTGATTTGTTATCGGAGGCGATTTCCATGGTTCAGCACGATGCGCCGGAAGTCTTCGACGCGATTGAAAAGGCCAATCCATATGCCGAGGCCGTGCGACGCCAGTTTTTCGATTTGGCTGCAGGGTTGAGTGTTGAGCTGGAAGCGGCATCAACGAAACCGCCACACAGGGAAGCCGGGTTGTGATGGCGCGGGATGAAAGGGGTGGTGTTTGCACAAAGCCGCCAATTGCTCAGCGCCGATCAGTGTGAAACCGGCAGTCCATTGGCGAGGGCCTTGGCGAATCCCTTAAAGAGCGTGTCAATTTCAGCGGCCGGTCGTTTGCCGATAATGGCGCCGAAGAAATTCACGGAAAACGAGATATGCATAACGGATGCGAACAGAAGGTCGATGTCGATATCATGGGCAAGTTTGCCGTTGTCCTGCAGCTTTGTGACCCGCGCGCGGAAGTTGGCGTCCGCCTTACCATCCATATGCACGGCGCCGCGCTCGCGAAACTTTGCATCAATCGCTGAGCGGCTGATGACGAGCCG
>JBCCRB010000337.1:0-3731 GCA_039208465.1 Pseudomonadota bacterium | reverse complement strand
GATGATGTCGTTGATGTTGCTGCCGTCCAACGCCATTTTGTTTTCCGGCAAACCGATCTTCAGTTCGGATGCTTCAACCTTTGAAATGCCGAGCGTGTTACCCATGGCGACAATGGCTTTTTCAAAGATGGACTGGTCTTTGACGGCGCCCTTGAGCACGACCGTGTCACCCTTTTTCTCGATCTTTACCGCCTCGGTTCCGAGGTTGTGTGAGTCCAATTCCTTTTTCAGTTCTTCGGCATTGGCCTCCTCATCGTCGCCAAATCCGAGCCGCTTGCCCGCATCTTTGAAAAAATCGAAAAATCCCATCTTATGTCTCCCTGCGCAATTTCGATCGAGGTTCACCATCTTGTGTGAACGATGACCGGCCAAATACCAAGTCCGATTTCACAAAAAACACTCAATCAGTGGCGTCTGACGGGGTGTTTCTCAAGCGCTTGATCGTGGATCGGTTGGATTTGGCTTTCAGACGCCGTTCGATGGCGCTCTTGGTGGGTCGGGTTTTGCGTCGTGGCGGTGGTGGCGGCGCGATCGCCTTTTCGATGAGCGCCTGAAGCCGATCGCGGGCATCGGCGCGGTTTCGTTCACGGGTGCGAAACCTTGTCGCCTCGATGATGATCTCGCCAGCTTTGGTCGCACGTTTGCCGGCAAGACGTATCAGACGGTTGCGTTGGGCGTCGGTGAAAATGTCTGCCGCCACCGCATTGAACCTTAACTGCACGCCGGTCTCGACCTTGTTGACATTCTGGCCGCCAGGGCCCGAAGACAGGATGAAAACCTCAGACATGGTCCAGGCGGGCACTTCGCGTCCATTGGTCAGCCGGATCGGGTCAACCGACATCTTGGGTGATCCAGCTTGTGGTCTCATGCGCGGGTTTGCGGGTGATGGCGGGCACCGTTGCGTTCTTGGCAGGATAGCCGGCGACGAGAAGGATCACTGGCTTTTCATTTTCCGGCCGGGCGCAAATCTTCGATAGAAAACCCATCGGTGATGGTGTGTGGGTCAGCGTCGCCAACCCGGCATTATGCAGGGCAGCGATCAGCAAGCCGGTGGCGATGCCAACCGATTCATTGACATAATAATGCTTGGCGCGGTTACCGCTCTCATCAAACCCAAAACGTTGGGCGAAAATGACGATCAGCCAGGGCGCCGTTTCCAGGAAAGGCTTGTTGGCATCGGTTCCCAAGGGAGCCAGTGCGTCGAGCCATTCGTCGCCGGCGCGATGATCGTAAAATGCCTGTTCTTCTGCTTCGGCAGCGGCGCGGATCTTTGCTTTCACGGACGCAGACGAAATCGCCACAAAATGCCATGGTTGCTGATTGGCGCCCGACGGCGCAGTGGCAGCAGTCGCAATCGCATCTTCAATGATCTGCTGCGGAACCGTGGTTGGCGCAAAATCGCGCACCGTTCGCCGCGTAGCCATAAGTTCTGCAAAAGCGGTCGATCGCAGGCACATTTCCTGCTCATCGCGTCTTTTGAAGGAAAGTTGGTGTGTTGAAGCTGTCATGACGCGACATTAGCCGGACCCGCGCAACAAAAAAAGCGCAGCCAGGGCCGCGCTTTTTGTGCCGATATGGTTGTGTCTATTCTGCCGCTTGCAGCATCACCGGTGATGCAGTGGAGACTTCTTCGTCAACCTCATCGGCGAATTTGGCAAAGTTCTCCACGAACATGGAGACCAGCTTTGTCGCCTGTAGATCATAGGCCTTAGGATCGTCCCAGGTTGAACGCGGGTCGAGGATCGCACTGTCCACGCCGTCCACCGCCACCGGCACCTCAAAACCGAACTTGGTATCAAGGCGGAAGTCGGCATCGTTCAACTCGCCGTCGAGTGCCGCTGAAAGCAAGCGGCGCGTCGCCTTAATCGGCATGCGGTTGCCAACGCCATAGGCGCCGCCAGTCCAGCCAGTGTTGACGAGCCAGCAATTGACGCCGTGCTTGGCGATCAGATCGCGCAGCAGATTGCCATATTCGGTTGGGCGGCGCGGCATGAACGGTGCACCGAAACATGTCGAAAAGGTCGCTTCGGGTTCGGTCACGCCCTTTTCAGTGCCGGCCACCTTGGCGGTGTAACCGGACAGGAAATGGTACATGGCCTGCGCCGGCGTCAGTTTTGCCAGCGGCGGCAGAATGCCGAACGCGTCCGCCGTGAGCATGACAATGTTTTTCGGATGGCCCGCCAATCCGGTGTCAGACGCATTGGGAATAAAGTGCAGCGGGTAAGCGATCCGCGTGTTTTCCGTCAATGAGCCATCGGTGAAATCTGGGCGGCGCTGATCGTCCAGCACAACATTTTCAAACACGGTGCCAAAGCGTTTCGATGTGGCGAAAATTTCCGGCTCTGCCTGTGCCGACAGATTGATGGCTTTTGCGTAGCACCCGCCTTCGAAATTGAAGATGCCGTTTTCGCCCCATCCATGCTCGTCATCGCCAATCAAGGTGCGCTCAGGGTCGGCCGACAGGGTCGTCTTGCCAGTGCCTGACAGGCCGAAGAAGACAGCCGCCTCGCCCTTTGCGCTGACATTGGCCGAGCAATGCATCGCCATGACGCCCTTGGCTGGCAGCAAATAATTGAGCATCGTGAAGACCGACTTTTTCATTTCGCCGGCATAGGTCGTGCCGCCGATCAGGACGATTTTGCGGGTCAAATCGACCGCGATGACCGTCTGGCTTCGGCAGCCATGCTTTTCAGGATCGGCGCGAAATGATGGCAGGTCGATGATCGTCATGTCGTTGACGAAGCCTGCCAGTTCGGATCGCTCCGGGCGAATGAGCAAATTGCGGATAAATAGATTGTGCCATGCCTTTTCGCAGATCACCCGGGCATGGACACGGTTTTCCGGATCAGCGCCGCCGACCAGGTCCTGGACAAACAAATCCTTGTCGGACGCTGCCGCCAGAAAATCAGCGTAAAGCGCGTCAAAAGCCGCCGAGGTCATCGGCTGATTGCCGTCCCACCAGATATCGGCGTCGACGACACCGTCTTTGACGACGAACTTATCCTTTGGTGAGCGGCCGGTGTGTTCGCCGGTAAAGGCGACAAGCGGGCCATCAGCGGTGATTTTTGCCTCGCTGCGGGCGACCGCATATTCATAAAGCTCGGCTTCGGTAAGGTTGTAATAAACCTGACCCGACGTATTGATGCCGAGTTTTTCCAGGCCGTTCGCCTGATTGAATATGCCGTGTGTGTTCATGTCTGCCACCGGATGCGTTGCTGTTAGGTCTCCTGTCCCCGCGAATCTGTCAGCATGGCTGACCAAACACGGGGAACGCAGCGTGAAACAGAATTATTGAGTAATCTCAAACAATTAATCGGTTTAAAAATTTAAAAAACGTTTCAAACGTTTTAAATCTAGTATTTTTTGCGGGTTTAGTAAGCGTGTCATTAATCCGAATGCTGCTTTAGATGGCAAAACTGTACCAGCTATGGTGACGGCGCGGCGGCGAAAAGATGACACCGCTTTTCGCTTGTGCCACATTTTATGCCACAATTCTGGGACAGGCCTGCCTCCGAACAACCGCAACCAGACGGAAGGGACGCTGTCATGTATGGGGAGACTTTCAATATGCAGACCATCGCCTTGGTGGATGATGACCGCAACATCCTGACATCGGTGTCGATGGCGCTGGAAACCGAAGGGTTTCGTGTTGAGACTTATACGGACGGTGCTTCGGCTCTGGACGGGCTCGTGGCAAAGGCGCCCAATCTGGCCATTTTCGATATCAAGAT
>JBCCRB010000336.1:0-3746 GCA_039208465.1 Pseudomonadota bacterium | reverse complement strand
ATCAGCTCGTAAAGCTCTTCGATTTCCTTTTGGCTGAGCGCGGCGGTGGGCTCGTCCATAATCACCACGCGCGCATCAATGCTGAGCGCGCGCGCAATCGCAACAAGATGTTTGTTGGCTGTTCCCAGATCCTTTAACGTGGCACCCGGGTCGACATTCGCCCCGATCCCGGCCAGGATTTCTTTTGCGCGCGCGTTCATGCGCGCGGTATCGATCAAGCCGAACCTGCCCTTTGGCGCATGGCCGAGGAATATGTTTTCTGCGACCGACAATTCATCGAACAGCACCGTCTCCTGGTGAATCGCTGTCACACCGGCGTTCTCGGCAGATTGTGGCGTGGGGAACCGCACGGGCTGGCCGTCAATTTTGATCTCGCCCTCATCCGGCTGGTATATGCCGGTCAGCACCTTAACCACGGTTGATTTGCCGGCACCGTTCTCACCAACCAAGGCGGTAACCTTGCCCGGGTAGAGATTAAGAGCGACATCTGACAGGGCACGCACACCAGGAAATGTCTTTGTGACACCGGATAGCGATAACAGTGGTCGATCTTCGGAAGCGGCCTGTGGGGACACGGCGAGTCTCAGCTCCAAAAGCATGGGCGCGGTTCAATGTTTAGGGGCAATGGATGGACCGGCGCGGGTGAGCACCCGCGCCGAACCATCTCTTGATCAGAAGATCGACTTGAACTGGTCGATGTTTGAGCTGTCATAGGTGAACGGATCGGCCATCGCGGCCGTGCCTGTATCATCCAGCGTGACAGATCCCATCCGACCCATCGGGATTTCAGCACCCGGCCCCGCTTCGGCACCGTTTGCGATCGCATGCGCCAGCATGGTTGCGGAATAGCCCAGATCAATCGGATTCCAAATCGCAAAGCTCTTTGTGGCACCGGAATCAACGCAACCCGCCATCTCTGATGGAAGGCCAAGGCCGGTTACATTGATCTCGCCAATCTTGCCGGCATCGGTGACCGCCTGACAGGAGGCAAGTATGCCAACGGTCGTTGGCGCGATGATCGCTTTCAGATCAGGATAGGACGCCATCAGGCCCTGCGCTTCCCGATAGGATTTGTCGGAAAGGTCATCGCCATAAACTGTCGCTACAAGGTTGATGCCGTCATAATTGGGTAGCACTTCCTTGGCCGCTTCAATCCAGGCGTTCTGGTTGGTCGCTGTCGCCGTGGCTGACAGGATCGCGACGTCACCACCATCGGGCATATGGTCAGCCGCCAGCTTGATGATCGTGTTGCCGATTAGCGGAGTTGATGATGGGTTCAGATGCATTTGCCGTCCGCCTTCGGACACGCCGGAATCCCACGAAATCACGGTTATGCCGCGGTCCATGGCGCGCTTGAGCGCCGGCACAACGGCATCAGGATCATTTGCAGAGATCGCGATAGCGTCAACACCTTGTGCGATCAGCGAGTTGATCACTTCGATCTGACCTTCCGCGGTAGTGTCGGTAGGGCCGGTATAGATGATTTCCACATTGCCGAGTTCACCTGCGGCCTCCTCGGCACCTTCGGCAGCGGCTTCAAAGAACCCAATGCCAAGCGCTTTGACCACCAATGCGATCCGCATGTTGTCTTGCGCCATCGCGGTTGAGCTCAACATGCTTGTCGCAAGGCCAAGCCCTGCAATCAGTGTAGTAAAAGTGCGACGTTTCATTTTTGGATCCTCCCTGAAAGTCACGTTTAGGTTTTTAATCGTTGAGGTGGTTGGGAGGCCGCCTCGTCCTCTCGAACGCCGCCCGCCTGGGCGACGATCAGCTTTACGTCGGCAGCCTCAAGCATTGCCGCCGCCTTGTCTGGAATACCTTCATCCGTGATGACCGTACTGATCCGGTCGAGCTGACACAGAACCAGGCTTGATCGTCGGCTGAACTTCGAACTGTCTACCAGGACAATCAGTTCATCGGCTTGTCCGATAAGCTTTTGCTCGGCCTGAATGAGTAAGGGATCGGCCTCCATCAGGCCGATGGGTCCCAAACCCTGCGCGCCCATGAACATCCGCTTTGCGTAGAAATTTTTGGTCACATCATTGTCGAAGGGAGACAGAATGATGTTCTGCTCGCGGTAAATGGCACCGCCGGAAACCATGATCGTATTCTTCGAATGCTTCAGAAGATGTTCGGCAATCGGAAATGAATTGGTGAAGATCTGCATGCGCCGGCTGGCAAGCGGGTGCACCATCTGAAATGTCGTTGTGCCGCCATTGATGATGATGCTGTCACCATCCTGGCACAGGTCAACCGCTTCGCGGGCGATGGCCTGTTTCTCATAAGTCTTAATCGTCTCATTGACGGCAAAGGGGCGACCTGCAAGGCCGACAAACTGCGGCGGCGTCATGGCTTCCGCGCCGCCTCTAACGCGTCTGAGCTTCTGCTGAACATGAAGAGTTGCGATGTCCCGCCGGATCGTCGCTTCCGACGCCCCGGTCAAACTACAAAGATCAACAACTGTCGCCACAGGACGCTCCTGGACAGCCGACATGATAATCCTGTGCCGCTCTTTTTCGTGCAATTTCGCCTCCCTATGCGATCAGGATGCGCAGATTTGTGCGACTGTCAATCATTTTCAATCATAATCATTCACAGTGCGGTGCAACATGATTGATTTTGATCAGTTTATGATTGACATATCGCCACATCATTCTAAGCCTGTGGCAGGTTTGCAGGGCCACCGGTGGCCGGCGGCAGGGAGGGCAGCATGCTAAAATCCGTCGATAATCACCTACTCGACGATCGGTGGGACGATGAAATTGCGGCTGGCATGTCCGAAGCGGAATTGCTGCTTTATCGGTCCAATACACTGGGGTCCGACAAGCGTGTGACCAATTATGGCGGTGGCAATACGTCAGCCAAAATCATCGAAACCGACCCGCTTACCGGCCAAGAAACTGAGGTTTTGTGGGTCAAAGGATCAGGCGGCGATATCGGCTCAATGAAGCTGGATGGATTTGCCACGCTCTACATGGAAAAGTTGAATGCGCTCAAGCAGCTCTATCGGGGCGTCGCATTTGAGGACGAAATGGTTGGCTATTTGCCCCATTGCACGTTCAATTTGAACCCGCGCGCAGCTTCCATTGATACGCCGCTGCATGCCTATGTGCCGCGCAAGCATGTGGACCATGTCCATGCGGATGCGATCATCGCGATTGCCGCATCTGAAAATTCAGAGGCGCTGACGCAGGAGATATTTGGTGATCGGATCGGATGGCTGCCCTGGAAGCGACCGGGCTTTGAACTGGGCCTGTGGCTTGAAGAATTCTGCCGAGAAAACCCTGAGGCCGACGGTGTGGTCTTGGAAAGCCATGGGCTTTTCACATGGGCCGACACGGCCAAGGATTGCTATGATTGCACCATCGATGTGATCAATGTGGCAACACGCTGGCTGGCTGAGCGCACGGCCAACAGCCCGGCATTTGGCGGCATAAAGCATGAGGGCCTGAGCGAGCCGGAGCGCCGCGCTATTGCCTCGCGCCTCATGCCCGCTATCCGCGGTTTTGTCAGTGGCAACCAGCATATGGTCGGCCATTTCAATGATTCTGACCTGGTGCTGGAGTTCGTCAACGCAACCGGTATGGAGCCATTGGCAGCGCTGGGCACGTCGTGTCCGGACCATTTCTTGCGCACGAAAATCCGCCCGCTGGTTGTCGGCTTTGATCCGGCGACAAAGAACATTGATGACGTTCTGGATGGGCTTCCGGCGCAGATCGCTGCCTACCGTGAGGACTACGAGGCCT
>JBCCRB010000335.1:0-3754 GCA_039208465.1 Pseudomonadota bacterium | reverse complement strand
GGAACCGCGCCTCGCAACCACAACATAAAGAAATGTTTATATGATGATATGAGGCTAATCGTCCTCGCCAAAGCGCGCGACCAGCAAGCGGCCGATGGCGTCAAGCGCCGGGCCGGCATCATCGCCCCGGGCGCACACCCTAATTGTTGAGCCTTTCGCCGCAGCCAGCAGCATCAGTCCCATGATCGATTGGCCGCCGACCTTCGTGCCGTCTTTTTCAACCGTGATGCTGGCATCGAACTGCTCACAGACCTGGACAAACTTGGCCGAGGCGCGCGCGTGCAAACCACGCTTGTTGACGATTTCCATCTCGCCGCAAATCCAGCCGTCCACCGATGTATCTTGCGTGACGGTCATCCGCGCGTGGTCAATAATTGGCTGGCGACATTGATATACTTGCGGCCTGCTTCAGCGGCTGCATCAATGGTCGCTTGCATGTCGTCGGTTTCGCGCATGCGCGCCAGCTTGATCAGCATGGGTAGATTGGCGCCGGCGATAATCTCGATCCGTCCCGCCTCCATCAGTGAGATTGCCAGATTGGATGGTGTTCCACCAAACATGTCGGTGACCACGACAACGCCGGTCCCGCTATCAACGTCGCCAATCGCGGTCACGATATCGCGTCGCCTCTGTTCCATGTCGTCATCGGCTTCGATGCAGATCGTCGCAAACTGCTCTTGGTCGCCTACGACGTGCTGCACGGCATGTTTAAAAGATGTTGCCAGTTCACCGTGCGTGACCAGAACAATCCCAATCATTTTTCTCTTCCCGTCCGCAGGATTTTCTGATCGTTTTTGCACTGCGGTCCCTGCGTGCCATTACCACTACTTTCGGTAAGCATTTCAAGCACAAATACGCAACAGAACGTCGTTAAAAGGACGCAGGCGCCTATATCATGGCGGTAAATCCGAGCGCGGCCGAAATCGCTGATGCACAGAGCGCGGAATTCCGTAACGGCAGCATCAGGTGGGCTATTTCAACATCCATTATGACCGTGTCTAGTTGCGGCCGCATCCGCTGCACTGAATTATCCTCAACCAGATCGGCGACCAGCATGATCGTGGCGCTTGGTGTGAACAGCGCGGGATCGTGGACAATGCCGTAGCCATAAACTTCAAAATTGTCGCGGATCGGTTCCGGGCACTGCGCAATCAAATGCGGCGGATCACCGGCAACCTCCAAAAGGGTCTGATCATCACTGACAAATCGCGCATCAATCGCGCCGACCCGCGCGCGGCGCAAAAGCGTCAGGGCGGTTTGCGTTTTGCCGGCGCCCGATGCGCCACGGATCAGAACGCCCTTGTCGCCGATGGCAACGCAGGTGGCGTGGACAAGGGTCCCGTCAGCCATCTGCGGGGAGACGAATAATAAAGCGCGCGCCCAGAACCTTGTTCGGGTCATGCAGATCGAGCACATTTTCAGCCCGCAACGTGCCCTGATGGGCTTCAATGATCTGCCGCGAGATGGACAGGCCAAGCCCGGAATTCTTGCCAAACGAATCCGCGCCGGGCCGGTCGGTGTAGAAGCGCTGGAAAATCTTCTCCAGATTGGCCGACCCGATCCCTGGCCCATTATCTTCCACCAGGATCTCGTACCAATGCTCATAGCCACGCAGGGTCACATCGATCCGGCCACCCTCGGCGGGCACAAAGGAGCGCGCGTTCTCGATCAGATTGGTCACGACTTGGCCGATCCGTAGCTCATGGCCGGTCACCAAAAACGCTTCACGCTGATAGACGCCACGATCGACCCGCATCGACAGTTTGAAATCGCCCATCCGGCTTTCGGTAAACACGGCGATGAGATCGCGGAGCAGCCGCTCAAGATCGACGGGCTTGGCATCTTCACGCACCAGTTCGGCATCAAGGCGCGACGCGTCCGAAATATCGGTGATCAAACGGTCAAGCCGCCCGATGTCATGCTGAATGACCTTTAACAGCTTGGCGCGCTGCGTGTCGTTTTTCACCAGGGGCAACGTTTCAACGGCAGAACGCAGCGAGGTGAGCGGGTTTTTCAATTCATGGCTCACATCGGCGGCAAAACTTTCAATCGCATCGATGCGCCCATAGAGCGATTTTGTCATGTCGCGCAGCGCGACCGACAGATTGCCGATCTCGTCTTGTCGGTGTGAAAAATCAGGGATCTCTTCGCGCATCTTGATGGAACGGCGTACGCGCACAGCGGCGGCCGACAAGCGGCGCAGCGGGTTGGCAATCGTACCCGCCAGCAACATCGACAGGATGATGTTGACCAGCACCGCAACCACAAAGACGCGGAACATCGCAAAGCGCTCGGCTTCAACGATCTGGTCGATATCCGCGCCTTGCGTCGACAATTGCAACACGCCAAGCACCGCACGGAAGCGCTGGATTGGCACGGCGACCGACACGATCATTTCATTGTCTTCTGACAGGCGCTCGATCGATTGGCGTGATCCGGACAGCGCGCGAATAACCTCCGGATATTCAGTGCCCGAGCCGCCGGGCACTTCACGGTAGATCGGCAAATCATCACGCCGGAAAAAGTAGCGCACCGAGTTGGTGATGGACTCCCAGATGCCTGGCTGGGGCGGTCCGTCCAGCTCGGTCAATTCGTAGCGTAAAATCTGACCGCTGGAATAAAGATGGCGCGAATCCAGGATAAGATTGGCATCGGGATCGTAAATGCGTGCGCGGGTACGTGTCGGCGAAATGAGCCGCCGCAACACGGGCGCCACACGCTCCGGGTCAATCGGGAATGTCAGATTATCCAGAGGGTCGACCGAGGGGATGGCTGTTTCGCCGGCCTGCAATTCGAGGATCGTCTCAGGATCGATAACGATGGCATCAGTTTCGATGCTTGCCGAAGCGGCGATCGCGCCGGCGATAATCTCACCCTGCGTCATTAGGCTTTCGACGCGCGCATCAATCAGCCCGTCACGAAACTGGTTCAAATACAAAATGCCGGACATCAATAGGCCCAGCGCAGCCAAATTGAGAATAAGAATCCGGCGCGTGATCGACGAAAACAGGTGGCGGACAAAGCTGCGCTGGATGGCCCCGGCGATCGGGGCAAGCCACGCCGCTCTTGTTTTGGTTTGGCGCCGCTTTTTCGGTTCCGCGGCATCAATGCCAATATGATCGGTGTCGACCGCCATGATCACCAATAGTTAGTCGCCAGCCAAACCGGCGCAAACCCTTTTTGCAAGCCATACGCCCAAAAGCGCTTAACCGGCCTCGCGAAACCGGTATCCAACCCCGTACAGCGTCTCGATCATATCAAACTCATCGTCGACGACTTTAAATTTCTTCCGCAGGCGTTTGATGTGGCTATCGATCGTACGATCGTCAACATACACCTGATCATCATAGGCAGCATCCATCAGCGAATCCCGGCTTTTCACAACACCCGGGCGTTGGGCTAGCGCAAAAAGGATCAGGAACTCTGTAACGGTCAGAACAACCGGCTTTTCCTTCCAGGTGCAGGTATGGCGCTCCTGATCGAGCACCAGATCGCCGCGTACGATCAGCTGGGAAGCGCCGCCGGCGCCCGCTTTCATCACAACTTCACGCGCAGCCGAGCGCCGCAGGATCGCTTTGACCCGCTCAATCAGCAGCCGTTGCGAAAACCGTTTGGTGATAAAATCGTCAGCGCCCATTTTCAGACCGAAGAGTTCATCGATCTCATCATCTTTTGATGTCAGGAAAATAACCGGCAGATCAGACTTCTGACGCAGCCGACGCAGTAATTCCATCCCATCCATGCGGGGCATCTT
>JBCCRB010000334.1:0-3782 GCA_039208465.1 Pseudomonadota bacterium | reverse complement strand
CGGCGACCGGTATTTGGGCCCTGCGGTCCTTTTGCAGGCCTATCGCTGGCTGATTGATTCACGTGACGAGGCAACCGGTGAACGCCTGGACAATTTGGAAGACCCGTTCCGGCTATACCGTTGCCACACGATCATGAATTGTACGCAAGCGTGCCCGAAAGGGCTCAACCCGGCTAAGGCGATTGCTGAAATCAAAAAAATGATGGTGGAACGCCGCGTCTGAGGCTGAGGGCTTTCACTCGCGGTTGAGCACTCGGTCAACGATCCAATTGGCCATGTGTGATGGTTTGAAATTGTCGATCAGGGCCTTCTTGTCGTAGGTCGTATCGAGCCATTGTGGAAATGAAATGCCCGTCTTTTCATGCGCTCTTGCATATTCGGCGACAAACTCGTCGAGTATGCCCGTCTGCGCGTGCTTAAAATGCAAATAATCCCACGACAATTGACGGACGGCCTCTTCTGGCGGGCTTTGTTTCCAAAGCATGTAAAGCGCAGATCCCATGCCAGCGCGATCTGCACCGGACTTACAATGCATCAAAAATGGCCGCTCGACCTGGTCAAACAGCTTGAAAAGCATTTTGACTTCCTCCGCAGCCGGCGGCCTTCGCGAATAAAGCTTGCAATCGATCATTTTTATCCCGAGCTCGGCGCATGCCTTGCGTTCGAGCACATAGGATCCCCAGGTTGACCAACCGCGCAGATTAATGACGGTCTTGATCCCGGTGCGTTTGACAATTTGCCTGAGTTGCCTTGGGGAGGGTTGGTTAGCGCGCCACACGCCGTCGTCGATTTCGTGCAGGTTCATCCACCACAGTCTCAGGAAACCATGGTCAAGGATCATCATGTCCAACCATGCTTGAAAGCGGTTCGATGGGCGGCTCGTGTCCGCACCCCAGCGCTGACGCCAGCGTGTTTGCGCTTGGCGCGCGGATTTTTGCAGTTTTGCGAACAATGGTTACAAAATCGGATTGATCGGTTCGGGGGGTGTCTAGGACGCAGCCTCACCTAAGGCAACCATCTTAAATGACGCGGGAAATCAAATTTCTTGCTCTCCGCTCGCGCGTTGGCTCGCTAGATTCTGGCGCTCACCAAAACGTGTATGGTCTTGAATGGACGTGTGCGGTCCGGCGCGCCAGTTTCAGCACATCTATTTATGGAGACCACCCATGATACGCCCAATTGCGCTTGCTTCGATCATTTCCGTTTTGACAGCAACGGGAGCGGCACATGCCGAAACGAAATCGCTCATCGTTGCCGGCGGTTGCTTCTGGTGTGTGGAAAAGGACTTTGAACATGTCGATGGGGTGATTGAGGCCACTTCGGGCTATGCGGGCGGTGAACTTGCCAATCCGACTTACCGGAACCATGGCCGACATCGCGAAGTGGTGCGCATCGATTATGATTCCAATGTGACCGACTATAAGACACTGGTCGACGTTTTCCTGCGCACAATTGACCCGACTGACCCGGGCGGCCAGTTTTGTGACCGTGGCCGTTCTTATTCAACGGCGATCCACGCCTTCACACCGGAAGAAATGAGCCTTGCCGAGCAAGCAGTTGCTGAGGGTGAAACCGTTTTGGGCCAGACCATTGTTACGCCGGTTGAAGGTGCCGTGCGCTTTTGGGAAGCCGAGGAGTACCATCAGAATTATTACAAGAGCCAGGTTCCGCGGTTGACGCGCTTTGGTGCGATTACCCGCGCCGACGCGTATGTCCGGTACCGTCAAGCATGTGGCCGTGACCAGCGCGTACGCCAATTGTGGGGCGATGCGGCGTACATTGGCGTGAGCCACGCACAGAAAGGCTCATAAATTTTTTTTCCGCACAGTGCGTTACAGAGAATTCAAATTTGTGACAGCACTTCCTGTGGTTTTAGATTTATGTCATATTCCCGCAACACGGATCAGCGATGGGGTCGCAAGCGGCCAATCGGGATATGGCAATGGAAATCCAGAGCGCATCATCAACGTTCACCAATGTACTGTCTGGTGACAAGACTGCTGTATCGGAGTTTTCCGATCTGCATATTGTCGACCAGCTGATCGCTGAACGTGGACGAACGCTGGTCAAGCACCCATCCTGGCCGATGCTCAAGCCAATGTTGTATAAGGCGCTGCACTACAAGCAGGCCGTCCAGATGGCTGATGACGTTCAAGGCGCGTCCGGTGCCGAGTGCTTTGAATATGTGAGCCGGTTGCTCAAACTTAATGTCGCCGTCAACCGCGGTGAGCGTATTCCCTCAAAGGGCGGGTTCATCTTAATCTCGAACCATCCGACCGGCATTGCCGATGGGATTGCGGTGTTCGACATGATGAAACGGATCCGTGACGATCTGGTGTTTTTTGCCAATCGGGACGCGATAAGGGTCAATAAAAACCTGGCTGAGATCATTATCCCAGTGGAATGGCGCACCTCTGAAAAATCACATGCAAAAAGCCGCGAGACGCTGGTGCGTACAAACCGTGCCTTTAAGGATGAGCGGGCTGTTGCATTGTTTCCATCTGGTCGGATTGCCTATTGGCACGGGGCCGGCCTGAAGGAGCGGCCCTGGCAGGCAACGGGTATTCATCTGGCCAAACGCTACAATGTACCGATCATTCCGATGAATATGCAGGCGCGTAACTCCTGGCTGTTTTACCTGCTGGCGCACCGCAATCCGGAACTGCGGGATATGACCGTCTTCCATGAATTGCTCAATAAGAAGGGCAAAACCTTCGAAATGACGATTGGCAAACCAATTTCGCCGGAAATTTTTGATGGCGACGTGCAGGACGAAACGGTCAAACTGCAACATCATTGCGAACATGTGCTCCGTTCTGACGTGGACGCAGTTTTCACACTGTAAAGCTCAAGCTTAGAAAAGTGCCGCGCCAGTCATATCGGCCAGCTTGTCCGGCTTGATCTGAAAAACCGCATTCGGGGCACCGGCGGCGGCCCAAACCATGTCATAGTCTAAGAGGGACCGGTCCATGTAGGTAGCCGGGGCTTCCAGATGCCCAACTGGGGCAACGCCGCCGATGGCAAAGCCCGTTCTAGCACGAACATCTTTGGGATCGGCTCTTAAGAGCGGTTCACCGGTCTCCTCGGCAAAGGCGGCCAAGTCAACTTGATGGGCGCCTGAGACCAGGAGCAGTAATAGTTTGCCGCTCTTTGAGCCGGTGAAGATCAGTGACTTGACGATTTGGGCCACGTTACAGTCGCAAGCACGCGCCGCATCATCAGCGGTACGCGTAGAGGCGGGCAGGTGAAGGATTTGCGTTTCAACACCTGCCGCTTCAAGGGCGGCTTGTACCCTGGTTGTGGATTTTCCCATCAGGCAATTTTTTGGCCGGTTTTCTCCCAATCTGCCAGGAACGCCGCCAGCCCCTTGTCGGTAAGGGGATGTTTTACCAGTGCTTTCAACGTCGCTGGCGGGACCGTCGCCACGTCGGCGCCAATAAGCGCTGCTTCTTTAACGTGGTTCACGCTGCGGATTGAGGCCGCCAGGATTTCGGTGCCAAAGCCGTAATTGTCATAGATCGTCCGGATGTCTTCGATCAGTTCCATACCGTCGATCGCCATGTCGTCCAGGCGGCCGATAAAGGGCGATATGAAAGTCGCGCCGGCCTTGGCAGCCATCAGCGCCTGATTGGCCGAAAAGCAAAGGGTGACATTCGTCTGGATGCCATCGCTACTGAGCTTCTTGCAGGCTTTCAGCCCGTCCATGGTCAAAGGCAGTTTGATGCACACATTATCGGCGATTTTTTTCAGGACATCGGCTTCCTGCATCATGCCGTCAAAAT
>JBCCRB010000333.1:0-3834 GCA_039208465.1 Pseudomonadota bacterium | reverse complement strand
GCTGGGCCATGTCAACAATGCGGTCTATGCCACCTTTTATGAAAGCGGCCGTGTTCACTTTCTCTATGGCGAAGATGGCGAGGCGATGCCTGACGGAAAATCATTCGTGATTGCCGAATTGACGATCAAGTTTATCGCCGAAATTCTCTATCCGGGACAGGTCGAAGTGCGTTCCGGAATATCCCGGATCGGTAATGCCTCGGCGCAGTTGGTCCAGGAAATCTGGGCTGACGGGGAACTGAAAAGCACGGCGCAAAGCGTTGTCGTCATGATTGACAGCACAGCGCGCCGGTCGACCCCTATTGATGATGGTACCCGCGCACGGCTTGAAAAACTGCTTGTGACGGCATGAAAAAAGCCGCGACAAGCGCGGCTTTCTCAAGAAATGATCGGAGGGCTGGCTCAGCCGACGATCTCGGTTTCAGCAAACCAATAGGCGATCTCTTCGGCGGCTGTTTCCGGCGCATCGGACCCATGCACGGAATTTTCGCCGATGGAATTGGCGTAAAGCTTGCGGATCGTGCCATCGGCGGCGTCGGCCGGATTGGTGGCGCCCATGATCTCACGGTTCTTGGCGATTGCATTGTCGCCTTCCAGCACCTGCACGATGGTTGGGCCGGACGACATGAATTCACACAATTCATCGAAGAACGGGCGCTCCTTGTGCACGGCATAAAAGCCTTCTGCTTGGCGACGGCTCATCCAAACGCGCTTTGACGCGATAACGCGCAGGCCGTTTTCCTCGAATATTTTGACGATCGCGCCGGTCAGATTGCGGGCTGTCGCGTCCGGTTTGATCATGGAGAATGTGCGTTCTGTCGCCATTTTCTTGTCTTCCTTGAATGCGGGGGGAAATGAAGTTGCGCGCCCTATAGCGGGCATGCTTCACCGTGCCAAGGGGGCAGTGCAAGACGGGTTTATTTGATGCTTGCCAGCAACCATCGAAGTCGCCAAAAGACCGGCATGCTCACGATCCGCCATCTGACATTTCGCATCGCCGGCCGGCTGTTGTTTGAAGATGCTTCCGTCACCGTGCCCACCGGCGCGCGCTGCGGGCTTGTGGGGCCGAACGGCACTGGCAAAACCACCCTTTTCAAGCTGATCCGTGGTGAGCATATGCCGGAAAGCGGGTCGGTCGACGTGTCCGACAAGCTGAAGATCGGCGGCGTGGCGCAAGAAGCGCCGGGCACCGACAAGACACTGCTGGAGACGGTGCTTGAAGCTGATAGTGAGCGGCTCGACCTGCTTGCCCGGGCAGAAACGGAGACCGATGCCGCACGTTTGGCGGACATCCACACGCGCTTGGCCGATATTGACGCCTATTCCGCCGAGGCGCGCGCTGCGTCCATTTTGCATGGTCTCGGCTTTGACGCGGCCGCGCAGGCGCGGCCCTGTGCGTCTTTTTCCGGCGGGTGGCGCATGCGCGTGGCGCTTGCCGCGGTGCTTTTTGCCGAACCCGATCTGTTGCTGTTGGACGAGCCGACCAACTATCTGGATCTAGAGGGTACGCTGTGGCTGAAATCCTATCTGGCGCGCTATCCGCACACGGTGCTGACAATCAGCCATGACCGCGATCTGCTCAATGCGTGCTGCACCTCGATCCTGCATCTGCATGCGCGCAAGCTGACGCTCTATGCCGGCAATTACGATGTCTTTGCCCGCACGCGCGCAGAAAAGATGGCGCTTGCGGTGAAAGCCAAGGAAAAGCAGGACGCCAAGCGCGCGCATATGGAAGCGTTCGTCAGTCGCTTCAAAGCCAAGGCGTCCAAGGCGCGCCAAGCGCAGAGCCGGATCAAAGCGTTAGCGCGCATGGCAGAGACGCAGGTGCCCGTCGATGACACGGTGCGTCCGTTCAAATTTCCGACACCGGAAGCCATGCCCTCCTCGCCGATTATCCGGCTGGAGAATGTGTCAGTCGGCTATGGCGACGGGCCGGCGATCCTGAAAAGGCTGAATTTGCGGATCGACAATGATGACCGCATCGCGCTGCTGGGCGCCAATGGCAATGGCAAGTCGACCTTCGCGAAATTGCTGTCGGAGCGGCTTGAAAACCGCGATGGGCATTTGCACCGCGCGGCCAAGTTGAAAATCGCGCTGTTTGCACAGCACCAGTTGGATGATCTGACCCCGGCCTGGAGCGCTTATGAGCATTTTCGCGCCGCCTATCCGGATGATGTCGAAGCCAAGGTGCGCGCGCGTGTGGCCGCGACCGGCCTTTCAACGGAAAAGATGGATACGCCGGCGCAAGCGCTTTCCGGTGGTGAGCGCGCACGGCTGACGCTCGGGCTTGCGACGCGCGATGCGCCGCATGTGCTGATTTTGGACGAGCCGACAAACCATCTGGACATTGATAGCCGCGACGCTTTGATGGAGGCGGTCAATGATTATCGCGGCGCGGTGATCCTGATTAGCCATGACCGCTATTTGGTCGAGACGTGCGCCGAGCGCATCTGGCTGGTCGATCAGGGCGATGTGCAACCCTTTGACGGTGATCTGGATGATTATGCCGCGCTGGTCTTGCGTAAGCGGGCCGGCGGGGAGAAGGGTTCGACCAAGACCGAGACCAACAGCGCGAAAAACCAGCGCCAGCAACAGGCGCAGGCGCGCAAGAATCTGGCCCCCTTGAAGGCCAAGCTCTCCGAACTGGAGACCTATATCGACAAGGCGCAAGCCAAGCTTGCCGCCATCGACAAGGCGTTTCTCGACCCGGCGATCGCTGGCGACGGCGACAAGGTGCAGGAACTGGCCCGCAACCGCGCCGATGCGGAAGCCAAGCTTGAAAAATGGGAAATGCGCTGGCTCGAGTTGAGTGAAGAGTATGAGGCGGGGGTTGGGGGGTAGGTCCGGGCAGCACTCTGCCCTAGTGGCGTTGCACCCTCACCCGACCTCGCTGCGCTCGGCCACCCAAGACAAGCGCAGCGCCGTCGTCGCTCTGCTCTCCCATCAAGGGAGAGGGAAGGTGCGGTGGTGACGCCTGCGCCTAAATTGTTTCCCCGACGGATAAGGTTTCTCCGGTCGCCTCCCCATGTTGCAGGTGCAAACTGTGGTGGTGACGCCTGCACCTCCCTTCTCCCCTTTGTGGGAGAAGGTGTTTTCGTTGATCGCGTCGATCGGCGAAAACGGATGAGGGGGATGCGCAGCAAAAATACTTATCCGCCTTCCTTCGAACCACCCCAACCCTTGGCGAAAAGCCCGCAACCTACCTCTCCCGTTTAGCGGGAAGGGTAAGCGTGGGAGCGATCATCCGAAGCTTCCGGCGACTACTCCGCCCCGTCCCTGCCCCATTTGCGGGTCTTAGGATGGGCATTTTTGTTACGGTGGCTTGAGAACCAGTTCGGCATCAGCTGCTTGAGGTATCTTGGACGTGTTTCACGCATGTCTAGAAAACTGATCGTGCTTACTAGGATGCCGATCGCAAGAAGTACTAGACCCAACACTTGCAAGACCTCCTTGGCAGGAACAGCTCGTCCAACAACTGAAACGTTCAATCCGGATACCCTCAAGCCGCTTGTGTTCTCTAGTTTCCCTTCGATGTTGTAGGATCCTTGTAAGGGCAGCAAAATTAGCGGCAGGTTCGCGGGTTTCGTCATTCTCGGGCGTATTTCTGGCGGCTGCCCCGTCAACTGGATATCAAGGTCCAAAATCATCCCGCTGTCATTGAAGTGTTCAGAATTTTTGCGAACCGCTATCCGAAACTCGGCAAAGTCATCTTTATCATATTTCGGACCAACGACTGCGCCCGTTAACACCAAACGGATTGGCGCGTCCCAATAACGTAACGCTACATTTTGATTTGGGCGCGTGCCATCGATATTGGAATAGAGTAGATATTCG
>JBCCRB010000332.1:0-3845 GCA_039208465.1 Pseudomonadota bacterium | reverse complement strand
GCGCTCCTAGCTTTGTGAGCCTAATGAACGGTCAAGTTTGGCTGATTTGTCAGACACAAGATGCAGCGAAGCCGATGCGATCGCTCCATTTTTACAGAAGTTTACAATTGAGGCGAATTCTCGCCCGATAGCACAAGGAGCTGAAGATGAGCTACCAACAGGAAATTGGCACGGCCAAGGAATTGATCACCGCGAACGGTTCGAGCTGGAACGCGATTGATCCGGAATATGTCGCGCGGATGCGCCTTCAGAACCGGTTCAAGACTGGACTGGATATTGCAAAGTACACCGCCAAGATCATGCGCGAAGATATGGCCGCATATGACGCCGATCCGTCGCAATACACCCAATCTCTGGGTTGCTGGCACGGGTTCATTGGTCAGCAGAAGATGATCTCCATCAAGAAGCATTTTGGCACGACGAAGCGCAAATATCTGTATCTGTCAGGCTGGATGGTCGCGGCGCTGCGTTCCGAGTTCGGTCCGCTGCCTGATCAGTCCATGCATGAGAAAACATCGGTGCCCGCGCTGATCGAAGAGCTTTACACCTTCCTGCGCCAGGCAGATGCGCGTGAGTTGGGCGGGCTTTTCCGCGATTTGGATGAAGCGCGCGCGGCTGGTGACGATGTGAAAGCGGCTTCAATCCAGAAGCAGATCGACAATCATGAAACCCATGTTGTGCCGATCATTGCCGACATTGATGCCGGATTTGGTAACGCCGAAGCGACGTATCTGCTGGCAAAGAAGATGATCGAAGCGGGCGCGTGCGCGTTGCAAATCGAGAACCAGGTTTCTGATGAAAAGCAGTGCGGCCACCAGGATGGCAAGGTGACCGTGCCGCACGAAGACTTTCTGGCGAAGGTTCGGGCCTGCCGCTACGCGTTCCTGGAAATGGGCGTTGACGATGGCATCATTGTCACGCGCACGGACTCGCTGGGTGCCGGCCTGACCAAGCAGATCGCTTATTCGCGTGAAGAGGGCGATCTGGGGGACCAATACAATGCGTTCCTTGATTGCGACGAGGTCTCTGCCGATGAGCTGCAATCGTCGGATGTTATCATCAAGCGCGACGGCAAATTGCTGCGTCCGAAGCGCCTGGCGTCCAACCTGTTCCAGTTCAAGCCGGGGACCGGCGAGGACCGTTGCGTGCTCGATTGCATCACCTCGCTGCAGAACGGCGCGGACCTTCTGTGGATCGAGACCGAAAAGCCGCATGTTGGCCAGATCGGCGCCATGGTGAACAGGATCCGCGACGTCGTGCCGAACGCGAAACTGGTTTACAACAATTCGCCTTCGTTCAACTGGACGCTGAAATTCCGCCAGCAGGTGCTGGAAGACTGGCAAGCAGCCGGCAAGGATGTTTCGGCTTACGATCCGGCCAAATTGATGAGCGTTGAGTATGATGACAGCGATCTGGCCGCCGAAGCGGACGAGAAGATCCGTACCTTCCAAGCCGACGGTGCGCGTGAGGCGGGCATCTTCCACCATCTGATCACGCTGCCAACTTACCATACGGCCGCTTTGTCGACGGACAATCTTGCCAAGCGTTACTTTGGCGAAGAAGCCATGCTCGGTTACGTCAAGCAGGTTCAGCGCGAAGAGATCCGCCAGGGTATCGCCTGCGTGAAGCACCAGAACATGGCCGGTTCGGACATGGGTGATGACCACAAAGAATACTTCGCCGGTGAAGCTGCTCTGCTGGCAGGCGGCAAAGATAACACAATGAACCAGTTCGAAGCTGCCGAGTAAGCGTTTCGATCGACCTCCACAGGTTCAATCAAGAACCCCGTACTGCATCAGCGGTGCGGGGTTTTTGCTTTTCTTGGCCGCTTTTTCTGGCGGTTCTCCTGCGAAAAATCATGTGCTGCGCTACCAAAACTATCCTTTCGGGTATGGCGCTATGCTTTGTTTCAAATGCGGGTCGTGTTGAACGCGCGTAGGCAAGCTTTGTGTTGAACGGAGCCGCCTTATGCAAATAAGACACGAGCGACCCATGTCTGAACTGGAGTTCCAGGTCCGCGCGCCGTTGGCGTTGCTGACAGACGAGGGCGTGCGTGTGACCGTTGATGAATGGTCTTTGCGTGGCTTTGAATGGCCCGAGGCCGCCGGTAATCTGCCGAAGCGTGGTTCTCTGCTTATTCCTTTCCAAGGTGTTGAAATCAGCTTTCCGGTGAACTTGCGCAACGATGGCAAGGGTCCGTTTCTCGAGTTTGTTGATCTGACGGGACGCCAACGCGAAACGTTGGCGGTTTTTTATCGCTCGATCCTGTCGGGCAAGATGGCGACAACTGGCGAGATGATCACCAGTCTTGATGCGCCGGTTGATCTGGTGCCGATGGGGGAGACGAAAGAAGAACAGGAAACGGGCAAAGCCAAGACCGCGCCGCGCAGCCTTCGCGCCGCTTTCTCAATGAGCGCCTACATGCTGCTTGCTGTCATGGTGTTTTATCTTTTGAGCGCAGGCATTTACGGCAAGGTGGCGACGGTCAATGTCACCAACGCCCGCATTGAAGCGCACCTGTTGCCGCACATTTCGCAGCTTGGTGGCTATGTGGACAAAGTGCTCGTTGAAGCCGGTGACGCTGTTGCGGCAGGTGACATTTTGGTGCGGATCGAAACGCCTGAGCATGAAAACGCGCTGTCTGAGGTGCGTGAGCGGATCAGTGGCCTCGAATTGCGCTTGCAGACGCTGCGTGAGCGCGCTGACACGTTTGCCGCACGGGTGTCGGAAGAACGCGCACTGCTCGCCATGAAAATTGACCATGCCCCGCCAGCGCTGGCGGCAGCGCGCCGCGAGGCATTGGCGTCCTTTGACGCGCGCATCCATCCGCAATTTCAAACGCTGTTTGAAACGCAAGCGCTCGTGCAGCGTGAATTGGCCGACATCGAAGATGATCTGCGTCGGTTGCGGCGCGAACGCGGTCGGTTACGCGATGCGGCAGATGCGCTGCATGTCGTTGCAGGCGAGGCGGGCTTTGTCAGTGAAGTTGCGGTCGTCAAAGGGCAATATGCAGCCCGCGGCGACATTGCCGTGATTGTGGAAGGCGCGCAGCCACGCATGGCGCGCGGTTGGCTGAACCAGAAAACGGCGGCAGCGCTGCAGGTTGGCATGCAAGTGAAAATGGAAGTCAGCACGCGGACGGGCAGGCGGGTGCTGGATGGCACAATTGCCGAGATTTCGGCCGGTATCGATCCTGGACTTTCACCCGCCTTTGGCACTTTGTTGGGTGTTACCGTCAATGATCTTGATGAGACGGAAATTCGCGCCGAACTGGCACATCTGATGCCGGTTGCCATGCGGGTTCAGCGAAACTGGCTCACACAGGCGCATGCGCAATTGGCGTCAGTCACTGACCGCGTTCCGGGGTGGTGATGGCCATGCAGATCCCGGAAACAGAATACGCCTTTGACAAGGATCTTGCGTGCCGGTTGCGCGCCATGACGCGGCCCGCGGCGCGCGGGTTTGCCAAATGGTCACCCCGGCAGATAGTCATGCTGGTGCTCCTGCTGACCTTCATCGGCTGGCTTTTGACATCGACGTCAAACCGGTTTTTCCAGCCTGATACGCTGCATGTCACGCTCGTGCTCGGTACGCTCGGCATCTGGCGGTTCGGTTGGTGGTTTACGCACGCTGTGCGCGCCGAAATTTACCGCCGCATCATCTGGCCGCGCATGCGGGCCGAGGCGAATGCGGTATGGGACGAGGGCTGGCGGCCGAACCGTCTGCATATCCAGATGACGACCTATTATGAAGAGCCGGCGATCACCAAACGGGTCATCGGGTCGATCCTGGCGCAAATCCGGCGGGAGAAAATTCCCACCACGATCTATATCGGCACCGGTTCG
>JBCCRB010000331.1:0-3864 GCA_039208465.1 Pseudomonadota bacterium | reverse complement strand
GTGATGGGCGAAAACGGTGCCGGTAAATCGACCTTGATGAAGATCATCGCCGGCGTGCATGGCCCCGATGGCGGGATGGTTAGTTTTGACGGCAAAGCACAGCGCTTCGCCAAGCCGCAAGATGCCAACAATATCGGGATCAGGACTGTTTTTCAGGAACTGACGGTCTTGCCCAACCGCACCGTTGCGGAGAACATCTTTGTCGGCCGAGAGCCGACAAGCTTAGGCGGTCTGGCCGTCGATGCAGCCGAGATGAAACGCGGGGCGCACGCTCTGCTTGAACGCTTGGGCATCGACATCGATGCATCGACACTGGCTGGCCAATTATCTGCCGGAAAGCGGCAGATGGTGGAAATCGCGCGCGCCTGCCTTTCAACCCCCAAGGTGCTCATTCTGGACGAGCCAACCTCTTCACTAGGCCGGGAAGAAGAACTGGTTCTTTTCGAACTCGTTGAAAAACTCAAAGGCCAAGGCGTTGCGATCATCTACATCACGCACCGCATGTCCGAAGTGTTCCAACTCTCTGACCAGATCACCATTTTGCGCGACGGAAAGCATGTTGCGACCGGCGCTGCCTCGGATTTCGACCGTCAAAGCCTGATCAAAGCGATGGTAGGCCGCGATGTGTCAGATGACCGTCACGGCAAGCAAGTGGATGACATGCCGATTGCCTTGGCGCTCGATGGCCTCCGTCGTGCACCGCATGTGCGCGATGTGTCGCTGCAAGTGCATGCCGGAGAAGTGTTGGGATTGGCTGGCCTTATGGGGTCTGGGCGGACCGAACTGGCACGGCTCGCGGGCGGCATTGATCGGCCCGATGCCGGCACGATGAGCCTTTTCGGCGAACCGTTTGCGCCCAGCAGTGTCCGCCAGGCAATTGAGCGTGGCGTGGTCTATGTCTCTGAAGACCGCAAACAACTCGGCCTGCTGCTAACGCTCAGCGTCGGCGAAAACATCGCGCTGCCGTCCCTGAAGAATAATGCCGGCCCATTCGGCCTGATTAAACGCAAAGGGCTGCGCACCCTGATCGTGGATTGGATGGAGCGGCTTGGTGTCAAGGCAGCATCGCCCGATGTCAGCATCAACACCCTATCAGGCGGCAACCAGCAAAAAGTCGTGCTGGCAAAATGGTTGGCAACAGAACCGCGTGTGATCCTGCTGGACGAGCCAACACGCGGTGTCGATGTCGGCGCCAAGGCTGAGATTTACACGAAAATCCGGTCTCTGGCGGCCGATGGTGCCGCGATATTGGTTATCTCCTCGGAACTGCCTGAAGTGATTTCCCTGTCCGATCGCATCGCGGTCATGGCGCAGGGGCGTTTGGCCGGGATCGTCGATGCATCAACGGCTACGGAAGAGAGCCTTCTGGAATTGGCCTTCACCGAAATGGATGACGCGGCATGAGCTCGGCAACCGATCAATCGAGCATCGGGGCGGGACGAAAGGCCATTTTGATCATCCGAGACGTTTTACCCTATGCCGGTTTGATCCTCCTGATCGTCTACTTCTCCTTTGCCAGCGACTTCTTTCTCAACACGCGCAATTTCGAGCGTTTGGCGACGGATTCCGCAACCCTGATTCTTGTTGCACTCGGCATGACGCTTGTCATTTTGTTGGGCGAAATCGATTTGTCTGTCGGTGCTGTCGTCGCGCTATTGTCCGTCATAGCTGCGCAAGCCATGGCCGCCGGATTTCCATGGTACGGCGCCGCGGTCATCGCCGTCATCGCGGGCATGACGATCGGCCTGGCCAATGGCGTGATTACCGTGGTCGGGCAGATACCGTCCTTCATCGTCACCCTGGGCATGATGGCGATCGCAAACGGCCTTGGCTATGTTTTCACCGGGTCGATCTCGGTCGCGATCATGGACGATACATTCCTCGATCTTTTCTATTCGGTCAGCCTTGTCGGCCTGCCGGTGCCGCTGTGGATCGTGGTGATCGCTTTCATCGCCTGCGTGATCATGTTGGACCGCACCGTATTCGGCCGCGAACTTTTTGCGATCGGCACCAATGCGCAAGCCGCGCAAT
This sequence comes from Pseudomonadota bacterium, assembly GCA_039208465.1. Lineage (GTDB taxonomy): Bacteria > Pseudomonadota > Alphaproteobacteria > Rhizobiales > Rhizobiaceae > JBCBDX01. Next base: position 1,833 of record JBCCRB010000331.1, on the reverse strand, counting down.
TGTCGGGCGTTGCCGTGCGTAAGCGCAAGATCAGCGTTTTTGTGATCATGGGATTGTTAGTCGGCATTGGCGCGGTCCTTAGCGCTTCGCGCCTGGGCAGCGGGGCACCCGGATCGAGCCCTGCGCTGACACTTGATGCAATCGCGGCGGTCATCATCGGCGGCGCAAGCCTGTTCGGCGGCAAGGCGTCGATTGTGCGCACGCTGTTAGGCGCGCTGCTGATCGCCGTGCTCAACAATGGCATGGTGCTGCTCAACATCAATGTGGACTCCCAATTCATCATCAAGGGCCTGATCATCCTGTTTGCGGTCGTGTTGGAACGGCTGGCGGTGAGGGGCACATGACGATGACCAGCCCGACAAACCGTACCGACACCGAACGGGCCGCCGCCCGCCGCGCTGTTATTGCAACATCGGGCATTTACATTGCTTTTGCGTGCCTCGTTATCGCGCTGACGGTGATCAGCCCGGCATTCCGTGACCCAGGCAATCTGATCAATATCGGCCGCCAGGTCGCCGTGTTGGGCATTGCCGCTTTTGCGATGACGTTCGTCATTATCCTCGGCGAGATCGACCTGTCGATTGGCGCTGTGGCGTCAGCGGCAAGCGTGGTGACCGCGCTCGCCTTGGCGGCTGGTTGGGGGCCATTCGCTATCGTTTTAGGGCTTGCCATCGGCGCTGGTTTTGGCCTGCTCAACGGGCTCTTGATTGTCTATGTTGCCGTCCCGTCTTTCATCGCGACATTGGTCAGTTTCTTTATCGCGCAAGGGGTGGCGTTAACGTTGACGACCGGCCAAACGATCCTGTTCACCGCCGATTGGTTCCGGTCGATGTTTGCAATCGGTGGCATAATGGGTCTTCAATCGGCTTTCCTCTGGGTTGTGGTGGTTGGGGTCGTGATGTGGTGGCTGATGGCGCGCACCCGGTTCGGCTATGACATCTACGCCATTGGCGGCAATCAAGAGAGCGCGCGTATGCTCGGCCTTGCTGTCGACCGGATGAAGATTTGGGTGTTCACGCTGGCCGGCAGCCTAATGGGCCTTGTTGGCATGATCCTGATTGCGCGGATTGGCAACGCGCGTGCCGATGCGGCCATTGGGTTGGAGTTCGACGCGATTGCCGCCGTTGTGCTGGGCGGCAGCGCTCTAGGCGGCGGCTATGGATCGACCCTTCGAACCGTCGTTGGCGTGTTGCTGATCGGTGTCATGAACAATGGGCTGGCCATTCTCAACGTTGATTTCAACACGCAACAGATCATCAAGGGCGCGCTTGTGATTTCGATCGTGCTGATCGACCGCTGGATTAGAAACGTCAAACCGAATTGAAGCTGGAGAGGGTGAAATGGCTTTCAATCTGATCGCAGGTGAAGTTGAACAATTGGCCACCGGCATGGCGTTTACCGAAGGGCCCTGCTGGTTGGCCGAACATCGCAAACTGGTTTTTACCGACATTCCCGCGAACGCGATCATGCAGTGGCATCCCGATACCGGTTTGCAGGTATGGTGCGACAACAGCCATTTTGCCATCGGGCTGACGCGTGATCTGGCCGGTCGCGTGATCGCTTGTGAACACTCAACGCGCGTGCTGTCTGCGCTTGAGGTGACCGCCGACGGCGCTTGCGGCAAGCGGACTGTTCTGGCGAGCGGCATCAATGATCGCGTGCTCAATTCAACCAATGACGTGATTTGCACCGCAGGGGGGGCGATCCTTTTCACCGATCCGCCATTCGGGGTGCGGGCGGAAGATGGCCAATTGCATGGTTATCAGCAAGCGATGGAATTGCCGGGCTGTTTCGTGCTTGCGGTTGGTGACAGTGATGTACGCGATAAATAAT
>JBCCRB010000330.1:0-3882 GCA_039208465.1 Pseudomonadota bacterium | reverse complement strand
GGAAATAATCCGATCTGACAGCATGTTTGCAGCCGAAAACAACATTAACGAACCATATAGCATAAAAAACGGCCAAATTCAACGGGTTGCCGTCAACGGCCCCGATTGCGGCATGCCCTTAGGTAACCATGGTTAACCGAGCCTTCAGTCGCCCTGACCAGGATTGGGCGAAAAATGCTCATCAAACTTGTTCGGTTTGCCGTCCCAATCTTTCGCATCCGGCAGTGGATCGCGCTTCATGGTAATGTTCGGCCAAGCCTCGGAATATTCAGTGTTGATTTTCAGCCAGTTTTCCAACCCGGGTTCGGTGTCGGGCTTGATGGCTTCGGCTGGGCACTCTGGCTCGCAGACGCCGCAATCAATGCATTCGTCGGGATGGATAACAAGGAAGTTTTCGCCTTCATAGAAGCAGTCGACAGGGCAAACTTCCACACAATCTGTGTATTTGCACTTCACGCAATTGTCGGTGACAACGTAAGTCACGATGAACTCCACTTTCTTGCTGTGCTGCACCTAGTGAGTTTTGAAATCGCTGTCCAGATAAAGTGGACTTCCTGCGTCATCTTATTCTTTATCGTTTCCCCGTTGAAAACGGTCAAGCGCCCGACGGTCCCGCTTTGTGGGTCGGCCGGCGCCCTTTTCACGGGTGGGTTTCAGGCGATCGAGCGCACTTAAGGGTTTCGGGGGTGGCGCCGGGCTCAGATCTTCATACAAAAGTCTTGCCTCAGGCGCGGGTCCACGCCGTAAACCGCAGTGGAGCACCTTGTAGACGATGACGCGCCGGTCGAGCGTGACCGTCAAAACGTCGCCAATCTTCACGGTTTTGGCAGCGCTATCGGCCTTTTCGCCATTGATCCGTACATGGCCAGCATTGGCCAATCGGGCTGCCAATGTTCGTGATTTGATGATGCGCGCGAAAAACAGCCATTTGTCGAGGCGCTGCTTGGATGGACCGGGCGGTAATTCTGGCGCGCCGCTCAAAGCTTTTGCTTGAGCGCCTGGAGCTTGGCGAAAGGCGAATCGGGATCGATCTGTTTTTCGCGTGGCGGTTTAAGTGCTCGCGTGGCATTGCCGTCCTGCTGCCGGTTTTCGCGATTTGGTTTGAACTTGCCGCCGCCTTTGCGCGGGCCCCGTCCCTTTTCGCCATCGCGTGGTTGTTGGTGCCCTTGGCCGGCCCGTTTGTGCTGCGGGCGGTTTCGATGTTCGGGTCGGCCCTGACGCCACACAAGAACTGGTTTTGGTTCTTCGGTGGGTTCCTGCTGGGTATCGGTGACCGTTTCGGCCTCTGCAACAGGCTCTTGCGCTGCCTGTTCCTGCGCATTTTCGGCGGGAGTGGCGCTCTGGTCATCTGATGATTCCGGTGCGGCGCTTCCGCTGGCATCTGGCTCTGCCGGTGCAGCCTGTTCCTCGGTTTGCGGTTTTGGCTCGGCCTTTTCTTCTGGCTTCGGCCCATGCGATTTGCGCAACCCGGCAAGGTGGTTTTCGGCTGCGCGGTGCTCGATGGTTTCGTGCCGATAGCCAAGAGCTTTCAGGACGGCCTCCATATCCTCGGCCGTCGCGCCAAGGATCGACATCATGGCAGGGGTGACGATAAACTTGCTGTCGCCCCACGCGCCGTCCGGCAGCGCTTCACTGCCCTGTTTCCAGTAAAGAGCCGGGCGGATCAGATCGGCCAGGCGTTCAAGTATGTCGACACGCACAGCGCGCGGCCCCAAATGGCGATATCCGGCGAGCTTGAAAAACGCCTCCTCATAACCCTGATCGGTGATCAATGAGGTGCGTCCCGTCGATAACAAATGAACGACATCGCCATAGCCAGCCTTGTCGCGCCCATCATTTTTCAAGCCCCAGAGCATAGTGATGAGTTCTGCCGGTGCCGGCTTGATCAGGGCCGGAACAAAGATGTGATAAAAGCCAAAACGCACACCGTACCGGCGCAGGGCCGCGCGTCCATCCTGGTCGAGTGATTTGACGTCAGCGGCAATGTCGCGCCGCTGCACGATGCCGTGGTTTTCGATCAGGCGAAACGCAATGCCGCGCGCGATGCCAGACAATTCGTCGGCTTTTTGAAGATCGGTGAGCGGTTTCAGATGGGTTTCGATGTGAAAGCTGAGAAACCGGTCGATACGGGTCTGAACCTTTTCCAAATGCGCGCCGGTCAATTGTTCGTCCGCTAAAAGAATGGCGCGCGGTTTCAACCAGTCCTCATCGGTGGCAAGCGACGCAACCGGGCCACCCAGCCAGCGCACCATACCATCGGTACCGAGCGCGAGGTCGCCATTTGCGCATTGTGCCAGCTTGTCGGCGCGTTGTTCGAAGGCTGTTGCCAATGCTTTTGCCGCGGCCGCCTTGACCGCTTTTGCGTCCTCGCCGGACGCCTCGCGATCCGGTGTGAAACGGAATCCTTCCAGCTTGCCCACATGATGGCCTTCAACGGTGACATCACCGGTTTCAGAAATTTCAGCTGTCATCGTTTTATTCTCTTTCAGCCGCTTCATCAGCACGGATGTCCTGCGGTCAACGAAGCGTTTCGTCAACCGTTCGTGCAATGCATCGGATAGTTTGTTCTCAATCGAACGGGTTTTTTCACGCCAGTGATGCGGGTCTGCCAGCCATTTTGGCTGGTTGGCCACATAGGTCCAGGTTCGGATTTGCGCGATCCGGTGAGACAGGGTGTCGATTTCGCCGTCGGTGCGATCCGCCCGGCGCACCTGTTCGGCCATATAGTCTTCGTCGACATGGCCGGTACCGGTCAGATCGAAAAACAATTGGCTGATGATATCGGCATGCTGGGCCGGCGCGATCTTGCGATAGTCCGGCAACATGCAGGTTTCCCATAGAAGTTCGACATTCATCGCGGTCTGGCAGCGTGCGACGACATCATTATCGCGGGCCAGAAATTCCAATGCGCGTTGGTCGACGGCGGGCAGGGCTCTTGTCAGGCCTGGCGTTGAGGGGACTGTGTCGAGCGATGTTTTCAGGGCGTCCAGACTGTCAAAATGCAGAACACGGTTGCGCCATTGCAAGGTGCTGACCGGCTTGAAGTCGTGGCTTTCGATTTGCACGACGATTTCATCAGGCAGCGGTCCTGCATGGCCGGAAGTGCCAAACGTGCCATCGCGGATATGCCTTCCGGCGCGCCCGGCGATCTGCCCCATTTCAGGCGGCGTCAGGTCGCGATAGGTGTAGCCGTCAAATTTGCGGATCTGCGCAAAGGCGACGTGGTCGACATCGAGGTTCAGGCCCATGCCGATGGCATCAGTGGCGACCAGATAGTCAACATCGCCGGACTGGTAGAGTTCAACCTGTGCGTTGCGGGTACGCGGCGACAAAGCGCCCATGACGACGGCCGCGCCGCCGCGCTGGCGGCGGATCAATTCGGCAATTGCATAGACCTCATTGGCAGAAAAAGCGACGACGGCAGAGCGGCGCGGTAACCGTGTCAGTTTCGAGCTGCCAGCATAGGCAAGGTGTGACATGCGTGGACGCGAAATGATGGAGATGCCCGGCAAGAGCTGACGCAGGATCGGTGCCGCGGTGCCGGCGCCGAGCAGCAAGGTTTCATCGCGCCCGCGCACATTGAGAATGCGATCGGTAAAAATATGTCCGCGCTCGAGATCGGCTGCCAGTTGCACCTCGTCGATCGCCACAAACGAGACGTCAGGGTCGCGGGGCATGGCCTCCACGGTGCAAACTGAATAGCGCGCGTGACGCGGGGTGATTTTCTCCTCGCCGGTGATCAGCGCAACACTCTGTTCGCCCACCTTTTCAACCACACGCGTGTAGACTTCGCGGGCCAGGAGCCGTAGCGGCAGACCGATCACACCGGAGGAATGAGCAACGAGCCGCTCAATGGCCAGATGGGTCTTGCCAGTATTGGTT
>JBCCRB010000329.1:0-3887 GCA_039208465.1 Pseudomonadota bacterium | reverse complement strand
CGGTTTTCTTATGAATGAATATAGTGATCGGGAATTGCCAGAGCGCTTGTCAGACGCCGAAGAGGCGGTGATCAACCCGCTTCGCATGCGGGCTGGGCGCGGTGACGGTTCTGTGGTCGATGGCCTTGCTATCAATGAAGTGTCGCTGCTGAGGCAAGGTCCGCAGGCGGCGCGGTTGCGCATTACAGTCGACAATCGTGCGCGTCTGGAAGAGCTGGTGTGCGACGGTGCCTTGGTCTCGACGCCTGCCGGTTCTACCGCCTACAATTACTCGGCCCACGGCCCGATCCTGCCCATTGGATCCGAAGTTCTGGCACTTACCGCAGTCGCACCGTTTCGTCCGCGTCGGTGGCGCGGCGCGCTTCTTCCGAAATCCGCCAAGGTTCGTTTTGACATTCTTGAGGCCGAGAAACGTCCGGTTATGGCCGATGCGGATGGCAGTCCTGTTGAAGATGTGGCCTGGGTGGAAGTCGAGAGCGAGCCCTCTGTGGAACATCGCATCTTGTTCGACCCTGGTCACGGCTTGGAAGAGCGCTTGATCCGAGAGCAATTCTTGTAATTCTTTTTACGAATGTAACGGTAACAACCAATAACCCTTTCATCTCAGGAAACCATTCATGAAATTGAAGATTGCTATTTTCGGCCTGCTTCTAATTGGCTGCGCTGCCGAACCGATGCCGGAGGGCCAAATTATTCCCATGAAGTCGATAATCGCTGATGCGCGCGAGAGGCCATTTGAGTGTGATGAATACTCGATCGACGATGACACCTGCACGGGCATTGTTGAACGGCGGTTCTCTGGCGGCTCAGTTTTCATGGATGCGAAGCTTCAGGACCGGTTTCCGAACACTGGACTCGTGTCGATAACACTCAAGACAACCTTTGATGTCCGGGAAACGTCATTCTGCGGTGACTATTCCGATGTAGAAATCACAGCGCGGGCGCCCAACTTTTTGCCGCACGTCACAGACCGGGTTGTCGATCAAATGGAGCGAGATTTGAAAGGCAACGGAGTTGGCTGCTCCAGTTATCTTCGGGATACCGAAGGTCGAGTCTATGTAGTGTCCCGCGATTCTTCGGGCGCTATTCAAGGGCCAGCAGATCAAGTCTGGTTTTTTGCGAACCCTAAAGAGCTTTCACGCTGAGGCGTAACCAATCGTCGTAAGTGCAACTTTGATTTCATCAAGAATTGCGGGATCATCGATTGTTGCTGGCATTTTGTAGCTTTCGCCATCGGCGATCTTGACCATGGTTGCCCGTAGGATTTTGCCTGAGCGTGTCTTTGGCAAACGCTCAACAACGACGGCGTGCTTAAATGCAGCGACGGGACCGATCTTTTCTCGCATCAGCGTAACACACTCGGCGACAATCGCGTCGTCCGGTTTGGAGGTGCCGGCATTGGTGCAAAGAAACCCGACAGGTAGCTGCCCTTTCAATGCATCGGTGGCCCCAATGACTGCGCATTCGGCGACGTCCGGATGACTGGCCAAAACCTCCTCCATCGCACCCGTAGACAGGCGGTGACCGGCAACATTGATGACATCATCGGTCCTCGCCATGATGTAGAGATACCCATCCTCATCGATCATGCCCGCATCACCGGTTTCGTAGTAACCGGGGAACGCCTCGAGATAGCTGGATTTGAAACGCTCTTCCGCATTCCAAAGCGTTGGTAGGGTTCCGGGCGGCAACGGAAGTTTGACAGCAATTGCGCCCAACTCTCCGGGGGCAACGGGGTGCCCCTCATCGCTAAGTATTTGAACGTCAAAGCCTGGCATCGCCACAGAGGGGGAACCGATTTTCACCGGTAATTTTTCGATCCCCATGGGGTTGGCTGCGATGGCGTAGCCTGTTTCGGTTTGCCACCAATGGTCGATCACAGGAACGCCGAGCTTTGACTGCGCCCACTCGATCGTGTCAGGATCGGCCCGTTCACCGGCGAGGAAAAGTGTTCGCAAGCTGGACAAATCGTATTTTCTTATGAAATCGCCCGCAGGATCGGCGCGTTTAATGGCACGAAACGCTGTCGGTGCCGTGAACAGAGCTTTCACGTCATGTTCTTCGATCACGCGCCAAAACGTACCGGCGTCTGGCGTCCCGATGGGTTTGCCTTCAAAAACCACGGTCGTATTGCCAGCAATCAGGGGTGCGTAGGCAATGTAGCTGTGTCCAACAACCCAGCCCACGTCGGAAGCGGCCCAGAACACCTCGCCTGGGTCGACATCATAGATGTTTTTCATTGTCCAATGCAGCGCGACGAGATGCCCGGCCGTCGGTCGTACGACGCCTTTCGGTTGGCCTGTCGTGCCTGAGGTATAGAGAATATACGCCGGATGAGAGCCTTCGACCGGCACACATGCGGCGGGCGCCGCCCCGTCTTGAAAGGCGTGCCATTCAAAATCACGTCCAGCCATCAGATCGGCGACGCAATCGTCGCGCTGAAAGACCACGCAAAACTCTGGCTTGTGCTGTGCCATATCAATCGCACCGTCGAGCAATGGCTTGTACTCGACCACACGGCCAGGCTCGATCCCGCAGGAGCCGGCAATGACACATTTGGGAGCGCAATCGTCGATGCGCACGGCCAGTTCATTCGCGGCAAAACCGCCAAAAACTACCGAGTGGATGGCGCCGATACGGGCGCAGGCCAGCATCGCTTCAAGCGCTTCCGGGATCATCGGCATGTAAATGATCACGCGGTCGCCTTTGCTGACGCCACGTGCTGTCAAAGCACCTGCTAGCCTGGCGACATTGTCCCGCAACTCGGCATAGGTGATGGATCGTTTTGTGCCGGTGATCGGGCTGTCATAGATGATTGCTGCCTGATCGCCCCGGCCATTGTCTACGTGGCGATCGAGGGCATTCCAGCACGTATTTACCTGCGCATCGGTGAACCATTGATAAAGGGGCGCGTTGTTATCATCGAGAGCCCGGCTGGGCGGTTTGTCCCAATCGATCGCTACGGCAGCAGACATCCAAAAGCTTTCAGGGTCGGCCTGCCAAGCCTTATACACATCGCGGTACCCCATCACCGTTCCTCCAAGTCTTTAGATCATGGGCCGTTTCTCGAGTCGCGCCCCCACCGTTGAAGCAGTACTGCGAAGCCCGTGATCTGACTAGCCGTAAAGCGTGACCGGCGTGCCGGCCAGCGCCGAGATGTTCAAAAGCCCCCGGGCTGTTATCGACGGGGTTACGATATGCGCGCGGTTGCCCATTCCCATTAGGATCGGCCCAACCTCCAGTCCGTCCGCTTTCATCTTGAGAATGTTCCGCACAGCCGATGCCGCGTCTGAGTTGGCAAACACCAGGACATTTGCCGGGCCTTCAAAGCGCGCATTGGGCATGATTCGTTCCCTAACCGTCATGTCGAGCGCGGTGTCAGTGTGCATTTCGCCTTCATAGGCAAAGTCGCGAGGCTCGCTGTCCAGAATCTCCATCGCAGCGCGCATGCGTTTGCCAGACACGATGTCGAGATTTCCGAACTGGCTGTGACTGCAAAGTGCGATCTTTGGTTCAATGCCGAACCGCCGAACATGCCGCGCAGCGCCGATGACGGTTTCCGCGATCTGTTCTGGCGTTGGCTCGGGATGGACATGGGTATCAGCGACGAAAAGCGGCCCGTCTTCCAGAATGACAAGGCTCAATGCACCGACAGGGTGCAAGCCGCCTGTCGCTAAAACCTCGCACACGTAGCGCAAATGCCAGAGATACTGACCGAAGATGCCGCAAATCATGCTGTCAGCTTCTTGACGGTGGACCATGACAGCCGCGATCGCCGTTGTATTTGTTCGCATAATTGCACGGGCAAGTTCTGGCGTAATGCCCTTGCGCTGCATCAACTCATGATAAGTCGTCCAGTAGTCGCGGTAACGCGGATCATTCTCCGG
>JBCCRB010000328.1:0-3889 GCA_039208465.1 Pseudomonadota bacterium | reverse complement strand
CTCGTAAATGATCGTATCCGACCAGGGCGTATCGAGGCGAACCCGCTCCTGCCGCCCCCACGTAAAGGCGGGATCGACCACAACCGACCGCGGCATGAAGGGTGAACTGTCACGCGTATCAAAGCTCAGATCACGATCTTTGTGGCCGACTTCATAGCCAAACAGAGCATCATCCCAGACCAACTTGCCGCTAATCTGTTGCGCGTAAGGATCAATCAGAAATTTGTGGTGATTGAACCGGTGCCCGTCCTGCGGCGCATAGGGGCCGTGCACGCGGTATCCATAAAGCTGGCCGGGCCGCAAACCCGAAACATAGCCATGCCACACGTGACCGTCGCGCTCCAAAAGGTCGATCCGGTCAACTTCAGCCCCATTTTGATCGCACAGGCACAATTGCACGCGGGTGGCATGCTGCGAAAAGACCGCAAAGTTGACACCCTCACCGTCAAATTTGGCGCCGAGGGGCGACGCCCGTCCTGCACTGAACTTGTAGCGTTTCATGTCACTTTGCTTTCCACCAGGCCGGCATAAAGCGCGGCATAGGCCGCTGCCGATGATTCCCATCCTACAGGATGGCTCATCGCATTGCGCTGGAGTGATGACCAGACCGAAGGCTGTTCATAAAGGTCACAAAGCTGGGCAAAAGCGGCAGCAAGCGCAGCACTCGTGACCGGGTAGAATTGTAGGCCGGTAGCCACCTTTTTTGCCATCGCCGCCGGGGTGGTGGGGATGACCGTATCAGCAAGGCCGCCGGTGAGCGCGACGACCGGAATGGTTCCGTAGCGCAGACCATAGAGCTGGGTCAGCCCGCACGGCTCAAACCGCGATGGCACGATGATCGCGTCGCCGCCGGCGATCATCCGGTGCGAGAGCGCGTCATCATAGCCGATATGAACGGCAACATTGCTGTCATTGAGGGCCTTAAAGGCTGCCTCCAATTCCTTGTCCCCGCTCCCGAGCAGCGCCAATTGGCCGCCACGGGCAAGGAGCGCCGGCAGCGCTTCGAGCAGCATGTCGAAGCCCTTTTGCGCCGAAAGCCGCGAGACGACGACACACAGCGGACCATCGCTTTGCGGCAAGCCAAACGCGTCGCGCAAGGCCGCCTTGTTGCGGGCCTTGCCGCGCGGCGTCTTGTAGGTGCTGATATGCGCGTCAAGTTCAGGCGACCAGACCGACACATCCACGCCATTGAGGATGCCCGACAATTTGTGTCCCTGTTCGCGCAGGAAACCGTCCAACCCCATGCCGAATTCCGGCGTCATCAATTCGCGCGCATAGGTCGGCGAGACGGTCGTGATCCGGTCGGCTTCCAGCATGCCGGCTTTCAGCGCGGAGACTTGCCCCCAAAATTCCACCCGGTTTGACCGTAGATCCTCAACGGCAATACCTAGGCCGCCGGCCCGATAAAGCGGCGCCAATCCCTGAAACGCGATATTGTGGATGGTGATCACGGACGGCACGTCAATGGACCGCGATGTCAGATAGTAGTTGGCGAGCCCGCCCTGCCAATCATGGCTGTGCACAACATCGGGCCGCCAATCATCAATTAGGCCGCCGGCTATGTCGGCCGCAACCGAGCACAGCGCGGCAAACCGCTCCGGATTATCAGGCCAGTCCTTGCCTTCTTCATCCAGATAGATGGAACCGGCGCGGTCAAACAAATGTGGTGCATCAAGGACAAAAAGGGTCAGCCCGTCGATTGTCGCCCGCTTCAGCTTGGCCGGCCCGCCCATCACACCGCCAAGGTCGATCGCAGGCAAATCGCCGTTCAGCTTGGCCATGACCTGTCGGTAGCCCGGCACCAGCGTGTGCATGTCAACGCCATGGGGCGCCAAGGCCCCCGGCAGCGCGCCGGCGACATCGGCCAAGCCACCAGTCTTAACCAGCGGCACACATTCCGATGCGACCGAAAGGACCCGTATCACTGGGCGGCTTGCCATGCGTCGATCATCGGGCGGGTAATCAGGGTCGTTCCCTTCTCTGACACGCGGAAATATTTTGCATCTTCAATCGGGTCTTCGCCAACAACGAGCCCTGCCGGGATTTCCACGCCCCGGTCGATGACACATTTACGCAGCCGCGCGCTCCGGTTGATCACCACATTGGGCAGCACCACCGAATGGTCCAGCACGGCGTAGGAGTTGCTGTGCACATTGGTGAAAAGCAGCGAATTGCGCACCTCCGTGCCCGATATGATGCAACCGCCCGAGACCATTGAGGATATGGCAACCCCGCGCCGGTCTTTTTCATCATGGATGAATTTCGCCGGCGGCACGCCTTCTGAATAGGTCCAGATCGGCCAATGGCGATCCCACAGATCAAGCTCGGGCGTAAAATCGGTCAGATCGATATTGGCTTCCCAGAACGCATCAATCGTACCCACATCGCGCCAATAACTCGGCGCACCGCCGGCCCGCACGCAACTGTCATCGAAACGATGCGCCACCGCCTTGCCGTTCTTGACGATATGCGGGATCAGATCGCCGCCAAAATCATGCTTGGAACTCTCGTTTTCAGAGTCCGACAGCAAGAGAGCGCGCAGAAACTTCCAATCAAAAACATAGATCCCCATTGAGGCCAGCGCCATGTCGGGATCTTCCGGTGTTCCGGGCGGATCAGCGGGCTTTTCCAGAAACGACGTGATCTGATATTTGTCGTCCACCGCCATCACACCAAAGCCGGTTGCCTCCATGCGTGGCACGGTCAGGCAGCCAACGGTGACGTCCGCGCCGGTCTCCACATGCTGGCGCAGCATCAGCTCATAATCCATCTTGTAGATGTGATCGCCGGCAAGAATGACCACATAATCAACACCATAGCTGTCAACGATGTCGATGTTCTGCGTCACCGCATCGGCCGTGCCGCGATACCACATCTGCTCGCCCATGCGCTGACTGGCCGGCAGGATATCGAGAAACTCGTTGCGCTCGGCACGAAAGAAGTTCCAACCGCGCTGGCAATGCCGGATCAGCGAATGCGCCTTGTATTGCGTGGCAACGGCAATGCGGCGAATGCCCGAATTAAGCGCGTTTGAGAGCGCAAAGTCGATAATGCGCGTTTTGCCACCGAAGAAGACGGCCGGCTTGACCCGCCGGTCGGTCAATTCCTTCAGGCGCGAACCGCGACCGCCCGCCAGGACAAAAGCCATTGATCGCTGGGAAAGTCTTGTAGTGTCGTTCACGTCAAATCCTCCTCTATACGCGGTGCTGGAACATGATTGTTGCCAGCGGGGGAACGGTGATCTCCGCCGATTGCGCGTGCCCGTCCCATTTTATTGGCCCCGCTTCGATCTGCCCGTCATTGCCGCGATCAGCGCCGCCATAGACCGACGCGTCCGTGTTTAAGATTTCGGCCCATCGTCCGCCAAGCGGCAAGCCAATCCGCCAACGCCGCTCCACCGGCGTGAAATTGCACACAATGACGACCGGTTGATCATCGGCCTCACCATAACGGACAAAGGCCGTCAGCGACTGTTCGGGATCGTTGGCGATCCACGCAAAACCGTCGCGCTCACAATCCTTGCGGGAGAGCGCGGGCGTGTTGCGGTACAGATGATTGAGGTCCCGCACCAGCGTCTGCATGCCGCGTTGCTTGTCACCGTGCAACGCATCCCAATCGAGCGAAAAATCGTGGTTCCACTCTTCCCATTGCGCAAACTCGCATCCCATGAACAAGAGCTTCTTGCCCGGATGCCCCCACATGAACCCGTAGAACGCGCGAAGGTTCGCAAATTGCTGCCAAGTATCCCCCGGCATCTTGCCCAGCATCGAGCCTTTGCCATGCACCACTTCGTCATGGCTGATCGGCAGGATGAAGTTTTCGGAAAACGCGTAGTGCAGACCGAAGGTCATCTTGTCGTGGTGATATTTGCGGTTGATCGGGTCTTCGG
>JBCCRB010000327.1:0-3896 GCA_039208465.1 Pseudomonadota bacterium | reverse complement strand
CGTCGCAGATCAGAGCGATATGCTGAATGCCTTCGCCATTATAAGCGCGCAGGAATTCTTCAATCTGGCCTTTGCCGCCTTCGCCTTCTTCATTCAATGGAATCCGGATCTTTCCGTCTGGAGCGGTCAGTGCCTTGGAAGTGAGGCCGGTATATTCGCCCTTGATGTCGAAGTATCGAATTTCCTGGAAGTTGAAGAGCGTCTCATAATAGTCGGCCCAATAGGCCATCCGCCCACCATAGACATTGTGGGTGAGGTGATCGATCAGCGCGAAGCCGCAGCCTTCTGGATGGCGGTCGGCACCAGGCACGTATTCAAAATCGATATCGTAGATCGACAGCCCCCCGGCGCCGCCTTCATATCGGTCGATCAGGTAAATGATCGAATTGCCAATGCCGCGGATGCCCGGGATAGACAATTCCATGGGGCCAGGATCATTACTGACCGGTTCCGCGCCCCTTTCAAGCAGGCCTTCATAGGCTGCTTTGGCATCGCGCACGCGAAATCCCATGCCACAGGCGCTCGGCCCGTGTTCGCGGGCAAAGTACCAAGCGGCCGATTTCGGCTCGTAATTCGTGATGAGGTTAATGCCACCCTGGCGCCAAAGGTCTACGGCTTTGGATCGATGGCGGGCGACTTTCGAAAACCCCATGGATTCAAACACCGGTTCGAGCACACCCTTTTGCGGCGCAGAGAATTCAATGAATTCGAAACCGTCCAGTCCGGCGGGATTATCGAATAGGTCTGTCATCGGTTGCCCCTTTGCCTAAAATGTCGTGTCAATTGTAACTATAATTCAAGTTCGTATCAACGGCTGTCGTGTCACTTTGGGAGCGTGCCATGGAAAACGAAACCGAAAATGCGCCCCTTCAACTCAGCAAGTTTCTTCCCTATCGATTGTCTGTGCTCTCCAACACGGTGTCGAGCGGGATCGCGGCCGACTACCAACGCGCCTTCGGCCTTAATCTTTGGCAGTGGCGCGTCATGGCGGTTGTTGGGGAGTGCGAGGGCCTGACGGCGCGCGAGATCACCCAGCGCACGGCCATGGATAAAGTGGCGGTCAGTCGGGCGGTGACAGCGCTTGAGGCGCGCGGATTTCTTTGCCGCCAGGTTGATCCTGAAGATGCCAGGTCATCCCATCTGGGTCTGACTCAAGCAGGCCAGGATGTGTATCAGCAGATCGTCCCCCTGGCCCTCAACCATGAAACGATTCTTCTTCGGGCGTTGAGTCCGCAGGAAGAGGCGATATTGGAACGTCTCTTGGAAAAACTGGCGCGGGCTGCATCGCCGGACCACCCACTTTGGTAGGGATTGTCTGCTTTTATAGCTCACATTGGCGCGGGTTTTGCTTCGCCTGACGCGCGAAGTTGGGCGAACGAACCAGCCTGCTACGTGTGGTCTACTCTGCCAGGAGGTGTTGGCGTGAACAGTCTAGTGGTGCTCCTTGCGGGTATCGTGCTTGTCGCTGTGCATTGCCTGCGCGCGCCAGTCGGGGGGCGGCGAACGGTTGCCATCGCATGCTTCAGCCTTGGCCTTATCGCCAGCGCACTGGGCGTGAAGACGCTTGCGCAGGCCGCCGGTATTGGCCGAACGACGGATTTTGACCGGGTTGTCAACCACGCCGCACGCCTTGCCGAAGCAGACCCCATTGCACCGCTGATTGTGTTTTCCGGCGCTAGCTATTCGCGCAATGGCCTGGACGATATGCGCCTTACGGCGGCGTTGCGAGAAGCTGGATACCGCCACAGGGTCATCAATCTCAGCCTCGAAGCCGCGAGCCTGCCCGAACGCGAAGCCCATCTCAGGGCCTTCATGTCGCAAACAGACCGCGTGCCCGAAATCGTCTTCATTGAGGTTGCCGCTGCCTTCGATCTCCGCCCCGCCCAGTTCTTCAACAACTCAAAATTTTCCACCCGGGGGCTGGAGCAGTTTGACCTGCGAACCAGCGCCTGGACAGGGCTTGGCCTGCTTCAGGGCGGGTGTGGGGGACGCGCCGATTGCGCGGTGAATTTGGGTCTTACAGGGGCACACTTTGGCCTGAATGCCCTGAATGTGGGCCTGGTCTCGCAAGGCCAGGCGCCTGCGCGAGCTGGCGATCTGGCCGCCTATGACCCACAAACGGAGCCGCGCATTGCAACAACCCAAGATGATCGCGAGGCAGGGCTTCGCGCCGGGCCAGATTTTCAGTCGAGCGCGGGGCCGCTATGGATCGCCAGTTTACGGGCGCAAGCGGAGCGCGACTTGAAATCCATGGGTGTGCGGACGGTGGCTTACTATTTTCCGCCGGTGATTGATGCCCAGAAACGAGCCTATGTGGATGGTTTGTGCCTTGGGGAGTTGGCCGACGCGGTATGCATGGCGCCGACCGATCCGGTGCTCTTGGAAAACCTTGAAGGCGCGGTCTGGTTTGATCCGCACCATTTGCTCGCGCCGGGCGCAGACATCTATACCGACTGGCTGGGTGAGCAATTGGTTCGCACCGGCGTTCTCGAAACCGGCGCTCTGGCTGGCCTCCCCGCTTTGGAGGCCACGCCGTGATTTTTACGCAGCCGGTCTTTTTGGTGTTCTTCGCCATGGTCTTTGGCGCGTATTGGTGGGTGAAGTCCGACTTTGAAGTCGAGCTCGGAAAAAGGCTCAGGGTAACGGGACACGAATGCCGACTCTCAATTCTCCTGCTGGCGTCGGCTGTTTTCTATGGATGGTGGGATTGGCGGTTTCTGGGGCTCATCAGCCTGGTGATCTTCATCAGTTGGCTGGCTGCCCTCAAGGCGACAAAACTTTCCCCCGGCAGCACCGGCCGGCGGGCATGGTTGATCTTTGCCATAGGCTCCAACCTGGCCGTGCTGGCAGCGTTCAAGTATTTCGGCTTTTTTGCCGTCAGCGCAGCAGAGACACTGCGCGCTATAGGGCTTGAGCCGTCTTGGCCGGCGGTGAACCTTCTGCTGCCTGTCGGCATATCATTCTATATCTTCCAGGCGATCAGTTATGTCGTTGATACCGCGCGCGGAGACCTCGCAGCGGAACGCCGCATCCGCCGTGTGGCGCTGTACATCGCGTTCTTCCCACAATTGGTCGCCGGCCCGATTGTTCGCGCCACCAGCTTCTTCCCGCAAATGGAGCGGGCGAAACACCTGTCCGCGGCCTTGGTCGCCTCAGGTGGGCGCGCCTTCCTGATCGGGTTTGCCTACAAGGCGGGTATAGCTGACAATCTCGCACCGCTTGTCGACCCGGTCTATGGCGGCGGGGAACTTTCGGTCTGGTCCAATTCGGCCCTGATCGGCGCCACACTCGCATTTGGTGGCCAGATCTACTTTGATTTTGCCGGTTATTCACTCATGGCCATTGGTGTGGCGCGTTTGTTCGGCTTCCACATTCCGAAGAATTTTGACTATCCGTACGCGGCTCTTTCCATCGCCGACTTCTGGCGCCGCTGGCACATATCCCTCTCATCCTGGCTGCGCGACTATCTCTATATCCCCTTAGGTGGAAATCGGGGCGGTGAGTTGGCGACCTATCGGAATTTGATGACCACCATGGTGCTGGGGGGGCTTTGGCACGGCGCGGCCTGGACGTTTGTCGCCTGGGGCGCCCTGCATGGATCGGCCTTGGTGGTTCACCGCGCCGTATTCGGCTCTATGCATCGCGCCATTTCATCTGTCTTGGCCTTTGTGCTCACCCAAGGTTTTGTCCTGCTGACATGGGCCGCTTTCCGGGCCGAAAGTTTCTCCGATATGGCCAGTTTTTGGTATGCCTTCACAAGCCTGCGAGCGGGCGGTGGTGACATGCTTCCCTGGTTTGTCTGGCTTGTCCCTGGTTTGGTGGCGCTGGATGCCCTGTTGGGCCTGAGGGGGCGCAAATGGTTTCGCGGGATGTCAGTCCTGCGCCGGCCAAGTGTT
>JBCCRB010000326.1:0-3903 GCA_039208465.1 Pseudomonadota bacterium | reverse complement strand
CAAAACGGTTCTCACGTGCCTCTTCATCGGGAATGGCGAACAGGATCAGCGGGACATTGCCGCGTGTTTCCCAATTGCCTTCCATCGCGGCCACTTTAGCCGGCTGATGCTCCAGCGTGTTGAGACCGTGCAGATCACCGGCCAGAATTTGCAGCGGGATCAGGATCGCGCCCATGAACACACCCGTGTTCAGCGCCTTGCGCATGGCTTGGGAACGGTCGCCGAGCAGATAACGCAGCGCGGACAGGCCGGCGATCAGGAACGCCACCGTCAGGCCGGAAGCCAGCAACATATGCACCAGCCGGTAGGGCATGGACGGATTGAAGATGATCGCCCACCAATCGGTCGCAAAGGCAACGCCATCACGGATTTCAAAGCCGGCCGGTGTGTGCATCCAGGAGTTCAGGACCAAAATCCAGAACGCGCTCATCGTGGTGCCAAATGCCACCAGGAATGTTGCAAGCGTGTGGATCCGGTTTGACACACGGCGGAAGCCAAACAGCATAATGCCGAGGAACACCGCTTCAAGGAAGAAGGCGGTCATCACCTCGTAGGCGAGCAGCGGGCCGGCAATGTTGCCGACGGTTTCCATGAAGCCCGGCCAGTTTGTGCCGAACTGAAAACTCATGGTGATGCCAGAAACGACACCCATGGCAAAGGACAGTGCAAACACTTTGACCCAGAAGAAATAGGCATCCATCCACGCCTGATCGCCAGTGCGGGCATAGCGGAGCTTAAAGTACAACAGCACCCAACCCAGCGCGATCGTGATCGTTGGGAACAGGATGTGGAATGTAATGTTGGCCGCGAACTGAATGCGCGACAAAATAAAGGGATCGAAGAGTGCGTTTTCCATTGTCTTGCCTTTCACCGCACGAAATGGCGCCTATCGGCCCGTTTTTTGATATGACAAGCTGACGCAATGACCCCTATCAGGACGACATGATGCCGCAGTGCACAATAAAAGCCTTGTTCATGGCCATTTTCCTGGCCGGCATCACGCTAGCACAGGGCAAAGCCCAGCAACCCTACCAACCGATGCGCGGGACGGCCGAGCGCACCGCTATACTGAACGCGGTGCGGCCGAAGATCGAGGCTGAGATGCGGGGGCCGGTGATCTTTGTGGTGCGTACGTTGAGGGTCCTGGATGGTTGGGCGTTCATGCAGCTTGACCCGCAACGCCCGGACGGGCGACCGATCAACCCGGCTAACACAATCTGGGCCGATGATATCGAGATGATGGATGGGTTGACGGTATGGGCACTTGCCCGAAACAGCACGGGCGGTTGGGGGCTTGTCGATGCCGTGACCGGGCCGACCGATGTGGCTTTCTTCAATTGGCCGGAATTTTATGGGGCGCCGGCCGTCATCTTTGGTTTTGAGAGCCCATAATGAATGTGCTGCCCAAAGGCGTGCGGCATGTTCCGATGGCGCTGACGATCGACGCGCAGCGCGATCTGTTGGCCGCAATACGCTCTGTTGTCAGCGCGGCACCGCTTTATGTGCCGACCATGCCGCGGACGGGCAAGCCGATGCGTGTTCAAATGAGCAATTGCGGGGTACTTGGCTGGGTGACCGATAAGGAACGCGGCTATCGCTATCAATCCACGCATCCGGTAACCGGGCAGCCCTGGCCGGCGATTCCGGACATGCTGCACGATCTGTGGGACACTTACGCGGCCTATAAACACAAGCCCGAGGCCTGTTTGATCAATTATTATGAGCCAAGCGCCAAAATGGGGCTGCACCAGGATCGGGACGAAGAGGATTTCGACGCGCCGGTGGTCTCAGTATCGCTGGGCGATACCTGCCTATTCCGGGTCGGTGAAAACAGCCGTTCGGGCCGGACAACATCGCTGAAACTGCAATCGGGTGATGTGCTGGTCATGGGTGGTGAAGGACGGCTTTCTTTTCATGGCGTCGACCGGATTTATCCGGACACCTCTGCGCTCTTAAAGAAGGCGGGGCGGATCAATTTAACGCTGCGCAGGGTCACCAAGCCCTGAAACTGCGCCTCAGAGTTTCCGCAATAGAACGGTCTCGACCAGATGGTCGGCACCTTTGCGCAGAATCAGATCAGCGCGCGGGCGTGTCGGCAGGATGTTCTGGCGCAAATTGGTCAGATTGATATTGGCCCACAGGCCGTGCGCGATTGCGAGTGCCGCATCATCTGACAATTGCGAATAGCGGTGGAAGAAAGAGTTCGGGTCGGTGAAGGATGTTTCACGCAGCCTGAGGAAGCGCTCGACATACCATTTGTGGATCAGATCGTCGTCGGCATCGATATAGACGGAGAAATCAAAGAAGTCGGAAACGAAGGGGATCATCCGGCCATCTTCGGGCAGGTCACGCACCTGCAGGACATTAATGCCCTCGAAGATGAGAATATCGGGCTGCTCGACCGTGATATATTCGTCATCACGCACATCATAGGTCAGGTGCGAATAGAGCGGTGCTTTGACTGACTTCTTTCCGGCCTTGATCGCCGACAAAAAATTGAGAATGGCGCCCACATCATAGCTTTCAGGAAAGCCCTTGCGCTCCATGAGGTTGCGCTTGCGCAGCTCCTTGTTCGGCAGCAGGAAGCCATCGGTTGTGACCAGCGAAACTTTCGGGCTCGACGGCCAACGTGCCAGCAATTCTTTCAACACACGGGCCGTGGTGGATTTGCCCACGGCGACAGATCCCGCAATCCCGATCACAAACGGTGTTTTGATGGCATCGGAGACGTTTAAGAACTTCTTTCGCTGACGAAACAATTCTTGCGATGCCTCAACATGCGTTGAAAGCAAACGCGACAAGGACAGATAAATGCGGCGCACTTCGTCCAAATCGATCGGATCGTTCAGGGAGCGCAAGCGCCGCACTTCATCGGCTGTCAGTGTCAGAGGCGTATCGGCGCGAAAGCCGGCCCACCGCTCAGCGGTGAAAAAGCGGTAGGGCGACAGCGATCCATCACGCAATTGGTCGACAAAATTGGCGTCATCGGGATCGGGCGGCGGCGGCGCAGGCGCACGGGCCGTCTCGTCAAACAGCGCCTCGTCCAGCGGTGATGCACCCATCTCAGTAGACCGATCCATGGCGGTCCTCCCGATCTCCTGTGGCTCTACTTTGCCTTACGGGAGGCTTTCTCCGCAAGCCCACTTTGGGCGGTACGTGATTGAAGCTCAGCCAAGACTTCTTCCAACGTCACACCTTTGGCATGCGCCAAAACAAGCCAATGATAGAGCAAATCGGCGCTTTCACCGATGAAAGCCTGCTTGTCTTCTGAGAGGGCGGCGACGATCGTTTCGGTTGCTTCTTCGCCCAGTTTTTGCGCCGCGCCTTTTGGTCCGTCCGCAAGCAGTTTTGCCGTCCAGGAGGATTGCGGATCAGCGTCTGCCTTTTGGGCGATGATCGTTTGCAAGTGTTCGAGCGTAAATTCGGTCATGCGGCAATATCTGATGGATCAAGACGAACGGGAATGCCGTTTGCGGCCATGTGGGCTTTCGCTTCACCGATCGTATAGGTGCCAAAATGGAAAATTGAGGCGGCCAGAACGCCTGTCGCCTTGGCGTCGCGCACCCCTTCAACCAAATGATCGAGCGTGCCCACGCCGCCCGAAGCAATGACCGGAACCGGGACCGCGTCCGCGATCGCACGGGTTAGCGCAATGTCGAAACCGGCCTTGGTGCCATCACGGTCCATCGAGGTGAGCAGGATTTCGCCAGCGCCGAGCGCCACGACTTTTTGCGAAAATTCGATGGCATCGATGCCGGTGCGTTCGCGCCCGCCATGGGTGAAGATTTCCCAGCGGCCGTCTTCAACTGACTTGGCGTCAATCGCCACAACGATGCATTGATTGCCGAACTTATCTGCAGCTTCGGCGACAAAGTCCGGATTTTTCACCGCTGCGGTATTGAT
>JBCCRB010000325.1:0-3905 GCA_039208465.1 Pseudomonadota bacterium | reverse complement strand
GCAAAACCGCCAAAAAGGAGTGTTACCCGCATCGGTCCAGACAACCAGTCGACAGATTTTTCCTCTGTCTGTTCCGGCATAATATCAACCCACTTTTGATAATCACTCATCGCCATTCCCTTAGCGTCAGCACAAACTTGGTGCGGGCCCGATGATCCCGCTTATGGTTAATATTATCGTGCCGAGATAAACGATCGATTAACGCTACCGAGGACCAAGCAGCTCTTCAAGGGGGGCGATCAGCGGCAAATCCGCCGCGGGCATGGGGAAGGCTCGCAGCTTGCCCGGTTTGACCCATTTGAGCATCTGGCCTTCGCGGGCCTGGGCAATGCCGTCGAATTTGCGGCAGATATAAAGCGGCATCAGCAAATGGAAATCGTCATAGGTGTGGCTGGCAAAGGTTAAGGGGGCCAGGCACGATTGCCATGTGGTCAGGCCGAGTTCTTCATCCAGTTCGCGGATCAGGGCCGCTTCCGGCGTTTCACCGGTCTCGACTTTGCCGCCGGGAAATTCCCACAATCCGCCCATGGATTTGTGGGCCGGGCGCTGGGCCAGCAGAATACGATTGTCGCGGTCGACGAGCGCGCAGGCGGCAACCAGTACGATGGGCTTGTCGGCGGCGGGGTTTTCAGCGGGGTTCTGTGCGGTCATGCGCTGTCTTTGGCCGGGCTGCGATAGACGTAGCGATAGGCTTCCTCAAAGCCGAGCCGCTTATAAAGGCCAATCGCCGAAGTGTTCTTGTTTTCCGCCTGGAGCCAGGCCCTCTGGGCGCCCTGGTTACGGGCCCAGCGCAGCGCGGTGCGCACGATGGAACGACCATAGCCCTGGGCGCGCTTGTCTTCACGCACGGCAATATCAAACAGGCCGGCCATATCATTGTCATGGACGCACAGGGCGCAGGCCAGCGGTCCGCGATCATCTTCCATGACGAACATGCCGGTCGGCGGGCGGATGGCTTCGAGCACTTCGGTCAGGCCGGGCTTGTGGATCCGGTCGTCCTCGTTGAGCTCGATGGCGGTGTCGACGAAGCGCCCAATGTCTTTCAGTGGCAATTGGTCCACGGCACCATCAATGTCCATGGCGTTCAGATCGCCGGTCAGGACGCAGGTTTCATCGATGCGCGGCCAGCCGGCGCTGTCGAAAAAGGCCTGCAAGGGTGCGGGGGCCAAGGGCGACATGCGAAAGACGATCGGGCGGGAATAGGATTCAAAGCGGCGGCGGATGCGCACGATGCGGGTGTTGATGTCGGCATAATCGGCCGGGTCGAGCGGGTTGACCGAATTTAGCCGGCGCGAGGGATGGCTCGCGGTCAGGCGCACCGCCCAACTGCCATCATAGTGCACATTGGAGGCGGGCCATGCCCTGAACCCAACTGCTTCCAGGCGTCTTACAAAGGCCAAGTCCGGCATGTTAGCTCCGATTAGCTCCGATAGTCGCCATTGATTGCCACATATTCTTTCGTCAAGTCACAGCCCCATACGGTAAATTGCCCCTCACCCAGGCCGATGTCGATAGCGATTTCGATGTCTTTTGCGGCCATGGCGTCGGTGATGTCGGATTCATTGTAAGCCGGATCGCGTTCGCCATCGACGGCAACGCGGGCGCCGCAAAACCAGATCGACAGGCGGTCGCGATCGGCTGGTTCGCCGGCCTTGCCAACCGCCATGACAACGCGGCCCCAATTGGCGTCGGCGCCGGCGATGGCCGTCTTGACCAACGGTGAATTGGCAATCGACAGACCGATGGCCTTGGCCGATTGGTCGGAGACCGCACCGGTCACGTCAATGCGCATGCGGCGCGAAATGCCTTCGCCATCGCCGACAATCTGCAGTGCCAGATCATGCATGCATTCGGCGATCGCATTGGCCAATTGCTGAAAATGCGGCGTGTCCTCGTCGGTGATGGGGGCGTTGCTGGCCGTGGCCGTGGCAAAGGCCAATAGCGTGTCAGAGGTTGACGTGTCGCTGTCCACACTGACCGCGTTGAAGGTCGATCCGACCGCGCGCGACAGCATTTGTTGCAGGCATGGGGCGCTGATGTCGGCGTCGGTGACGATGTAAGCGAGCATGGTCGCCATATCGGGTGCGATCATGCCGGCGCCCTTGGCGATGCCGTTGACGGTAACTTTTTTGCCATCGAGATCGACCGTGCGGGTGGCCAATTTGGCAAATGTATCGGTGGTCATGATGGCGCCGGCCGCCGCCGCCCAGCCATCTTCGGTCGCGCGCTGTATGGTTTCAGCGAGCAAACTGTCGAACTTTGAGGCATCCAGCGGTTCGCCGATGACGCCGGTCGATGAGATGAAAATTTCACTGCCGGCACAGCCGAGTGCGCTTGCCGCCATATCGATCGTGGCCTGCGCCGCTTCACGGCCCTTTTTGCCGGTAAAGGCGTTGGCATTGCCGGAATTGACCACCAGAGCGCGGGCTGTGCCGCCGGCCAGATGGGCGCGGCACAGATCGACCGGTGCTGACGGGCAGCGCGATTGCGTGAATACGCCAGCGACAATGGCCGGTTCGTCAAACACGATGACCATCAGATCATCGCGCCCGGCATATTTGATGCCGGCCTGGGCTACGGCCAGGCGCACATTTTTTAGCGCGGGCAGGGACGGCGCCTTGGCCGGCGCAAATGGTGAAACAGGGTCCATGTGGCGGCCTGCCTATTCGGAAACGGGCGCGCCGGGGTTTACCGCGTCATAGGCCGCCTTCAGGTCCGGGTCGTCGATGGCCACGTCGGTATTGCCACGCAGCGTATCGAGCAATGCAGCATAACGTTCGCGGAAGATGCGCGACTGGATCTGCCCGGCGACCTGCTCAAAGGCCGGTGGTTGAACCGGGCGGGCATCTTCGACCTTGATGACATGAAAGCCGAAGCTGGTCTGCACTGGTTCCTTGCTGTATTCGCCGACGGTCAGTTCAAAGGCGGCGGCCTCAAATTCGGGGACCATACGGCCACGGGTGAAATAACCCAGATCACCGCCCTGCGGGCCGGATGGGCCGGTGGAGCGCTCTTGGGCGAGGGTCGCAAAGTCGGCGCCAGCGTCTAACTCCTCAATCACCGCGCGGGCTTCTTCCTCAGTTTCCACCAGGATGTGGCGGGCATTGATCTCGTTTTCAGCCGGCCGACTGGCAATTTCGGCATCATAGCGGGCGCGTACATCGTCGTCGCTGACCGCTTCAACAACCTGTTCGTTGAAATAGGCGTTGTGCAATGCGCGGTCGCGCAGGAACGCAAGGCGTTGCGCAAATTCGGGCTGTTCGTCGATGCCATTGGCATCAGCTTCAGCGGCCAGCAAACGAATGTCGATCAGGGCCATCAGCGCGGCGGCGCGGCGCTGGGCCGGTGGCACTTGACCCAATTGCTCCTGCAAATCGGCAAGGGCGAAATCGAGATCGCGGTTGGTGATCGGGTTGCCGGCAACGGTTGCCACGATCGCATTTGGATCAAGCGGCGCGGCGGCGTCCTGGGCAGCGCTTGGCATTGCCATTGTCGCCCACAAAGTGAAGGCCGCGGCAATGAAAGCCGACCCGGCACGGATTGTCGTGTTCATTTTTTCACCAGAATATGCGCAGTTTTTCAGTGTTGGATGGCATATCAATGCAGCATGCCGGGAGCATAAGCCAGCGTTGACATCCATTTAGGGCACTCTTATCTGTCGGCGAGCGTCGCGTCCACCGTTCTAGTCCGGATTATGGCGGACACAGTTACCATGTCAGGTGGCCATTTCAGCCGATTTGGGTCAGCGGTACATCGTCGAGAAGGAATAGTTACGAATGGTCAGCCTCGGAGGTCTTGCCCGCAAGGTATTTGGCTCAGCCAATGATCGCCGCTTGAAAGCGCACCAAAGCAAAGTCCCAGCCATCAATGCGTTGGAACCGGAGATGGAAGCGCTGAGCGATGAG
>JBCCRB010000324.1:0-3918 GCA_039208465.1 Pseudomonadota bacterium | reverse complement strand
GACCCGCCGTTCCATCGGTTTCTGGCAGAAAGACAATGGCCAGAACCCGACCTGTTTCCCGTCAAAACAGTTAGTGGATAAAATCCGTTAAGATTTTAGCAGTTGGCAAATCCAGCCTGTCAATTAAAGTTGACATCTATCAAGTCAAGTATGTCAACTTCCGGGCAGGGTATGATCATGATTTGGCGTATAATTAAGACCGAACAACAGATTTGCTATCGGGCCCTGTGTGGCATGTATGCCCAATACGCAGCGCCTGGCACACGGAACAATCCGGTGCGCGCCGGCGTCTTGAAATTGGCGATGGCAGCGATGCGAAAAACCAACTTGTCGAAGGGCATGTGTGAGGATTGCCCTTATCGCGGCAAATGCGGGCAACCCGATGAAAGCAACGTCCTTCAAGCCCACAGCACGATGGACGATCAGCCGGTCTTGACGGACCCGTCGCCTTCCAACACCCGCAATCTTAACTGACCGGTCGCGCTCTCAGCCGCTGCCTCTTTAGGTGTTTCATCGGAGACGGTTGCCACCACTTCGGGCGGCTCGAAATCCATCGTCTCAATCTTGCGGCCACGCTTGCCGATCTTGTTGGTCGATACCAGAATATCGTCGATGTCTTTGTTGGCCTGACCGAAGTGGGTCTGCAATTTGTGCACCCGCTCATCGAGCCGGCCAAGATCCTCGACAAGACGGACCACTTCGGCCTGGATCAGATGCGCTTGCTCGCGCATGCGCGCGTCTTTCAACAGCGCTTGAATGACCTGGATCGACAGCATCAGTAGGGACGGCGAGACAATCACCAGCCGGTGCTTGTGCGCCAACTGCACAACCCCCTCATGATGCTCATGCAGATCCGCGAAAATCGATTCGGACGGCACGAAGAGAAACGCCGTATCCTGCGTTTCACCCGCGATCAGATATTTCCCGGCAATGTCTTTGATGTGCGTTGCCATGTCGGCGGCAAATCTCTTTGACGCCGTGGTCGCAGCAGCCGCATCGCCGGCCCCACGGATCGCATTCCAGCTCTCAAGTGGAAACTTTGCATCAATCACAAGACCCGGTGCCCCATTGGGCATCGAGACCACGCAATCAGGCCGTGTGCCGTTTGAAAGCGTGACCTGAAACGCGTAGGCGCCGTGCGGTAATCCATCTTCGATGATGGTTTCCATGCGCCCCTGACCAAATGCGCCGCGTGTCTGCTTGTTGGACAGGATCGATTGCAATTCGACAACCTGGCCGGCCAATTGCTGAATATTGTTCTGCGCTGTGTCGATCACGGCGAGCCGCTCTTTTAACTGGCTCAGATTGTCATGCGTTGAACGCTGCTGTTCACTGATCGACTGGCCGATCCGGTTCGACATCGCATCCAGCCGTTGGTTCAGCGTTTCGGTCATCTCTGATTGTCGTGAGCCAAAACCATCGGCAAAAGCCGCCAGACGCCCCTGTATTTCCGCCTGAGCTTTGAGCACCTCGGCGACTTGCGTTTCAGCCTGTTGGGCACGGCTTTGGGCAAGGATAAGCGCCTTGTGCCGCATCGAGGCGGCACGCCATGACAAAATGACCAGCAAAACGCCCAGCGCGACAAGCAAACCACCGACGCCAAACAGCACATCGTTCCACGTCAGGACCAATTGACCAACTGTCAACGCTGTCTCATCACCGGGCAAAACCACATCCATGCCGACACCCTATCCGATTCGGAACACAAGTCGAACATCGGGCAACTAACGCATTGACGCAAGCGGGGTGACCTCATAACTGACACCCATGACCATCCGCCCCCTTGTTCTATTGCCGGACCCGATATTACGGGAAACATCCAAGCCCGTGGAACGGTTTGACGCCGATTTGCGTCGATTGTCTGACGACATGCTGGCGACCATGTATGACGCGCCCGGCATCGGATTGGCGGCGATCCAGGTCGGCGAACCGATCCGCATGCTGGTTGTGGATGTGGCCGGCAAGGAAGAAGAGCCTGATCCGCACATCTTCATCAATCCGAAGATTGTGCATTCGGGCGACGAAATCTCAACCTATGAGGAAGGCTGTCTGTCGATCCCGGACTATTATGCCGATGTGGAACGACCCGCGACCGTCACCGTGCAATATCAGTCCATTGATGGTTCGCCGCAGGAGATGGTCGCCGACGGTGTCTTGGCAACCTGCCTTCAGCATGAGCTTGATCACCTTGATGGTGTGCTTTTTATCGACCACATCTCCAAATTGAAACGTGAGATGGTCATCAAGCGCTTCCGCAAGCTTGCCAAGCAGCGCGGCAGCACACGCCTTTAATCACATCACCGCCATCATGGCGTATGCAATGGGCTTGGCTGTTGCCTCGGGTGCAAAATAGATGGCTGCAATAAGCACCATCGTGAAAAAGGAAATCCAAGCGAGATTTTCATCAAGCCGCTTGGGCTCTTCCTTGGTGTTTTTCAAAGCGTCGTCATAACGAGTGTAGGCGGAGTCGAACTGGCGCCGTGCGAGGCGCCCGAAAACCTTGGCCATAACCTTGTTCCCTGCTTAACCGATGGTTAGCGATAATCCGGCAGCGGTGTATGAAGCCTTTGCAGCTTTGCTCAAATTTTATCGATTACGGTGATTTTTTTCATGCGCATGATTTTTATGGGTTCCCCTGACTTTTCCGTTCCGGTGTTCAAGGCGCTGGCGCTGCACCATGAAATCGTCGCCTGCTACACCCAGCCGCCCAAGCCACGTGGACGCCGTGGCAAGGATCTTGCCAACACGCCCGTGCATGATGCCGCCCTAGAATTGGGCATCGATGTGCGCACACCGCGATCCTTGAAATCCGATAATGAGCAAGCTACCTTTGCCGCGCTGAACGCAGACGTTGCCGTCGTTGTAGCTTATGGAATGCTATTGCCACTGCCGATTTTGGAGGCAACGCGCCACGGCTGTTACAACGGGCATGCGTCTTTGTTGCCGCGCTGGCGCGGTGCTGCGCCGATCCATCGGGCCATCATGGCAGGCGACCGCTCGACCGGGATGATGATCATGAAGATGGACGAAGGCCTCGACACCGGGCCGGTGGCGTTGAGTGAAGAGGTTGCGATTGGGCCGGACATGACAACGGGCCAACTGCATGATGTTTTGGCGAAGGTCGGTGCCGCGCTTATGGTTAACGCGATGGATGCCCTTGAGACCGGCACGCTGACCTTGACCCCGCAGATAGACGAGGGTGTTACCTACGCAAAAAAGATCGACAAGGCGGAGGCACGGGTCGATTGGGATCAGCCGGCCGCCACCGTACACAATCACATTCGTGGCCTTTCCCCGTTTCCTGGCGCCTGGTGCGAGATGCGCATTTCGGGCCAATGGGAGCGTGTCAAACTGTTAGCCTCAACGTGTACGCGCTCAGCCTATGACGAGCCATTGATGGAAGCGCGATGCGCCGATGGCGCGGTTTATCTGCGGCTTGTGCAAAAGGCCGGATCAAAAGCTTTGAGCGCCGATGAATTCATGCGCGGCCATGAGGTAACCGGAATCCGTTAATCGGCATCAACGCACGCCTCGCGCGGGGCAAGCGCAGACAGGATGACCTCTCGGGCCGGTTCGCCGCGCACATTTGCCCAACTGTAGCTGACTTCATGAACGACGCATAAATCATACTTGCGCATCAAGGCTTCCGGTCGGCGGCCAATGGATAAGAATGCACGCGTTGCGATCAATTCGTCGCTGATCCACGGCGACAATGCTTGCGAGCCGCGTTCCAGCCAAGATGGTCTGCCGGGATAAATATTGGCAACGAAGGCACCAGCATTGCCGCCGGAGACAAAGGCTGGATCAGTCCCGAAGGCGTCGGTCGCCGGATTGGCTTTGGCGGCGGCCTCCTGCCAGAACGTCTGTGCACGCGCCGCGAGCGGTTCCGGTGGCATGACCGGAAACCATCCAAAGGGT
>JBCCRB010000323.1:0-3937 GCA_039208465.1 Pseudomonadota bacterium | reverse complement strand
GCGACGGGTACCGGCAAAACCGAGACCTCATATTGCAGCGTCTGCCGGCGATGGGCCTGAATTTTGCCGCACCACCAGACGGTGCCTTTTACGGATGGCTTGATGCCAGCCGTTTCACCAATGATACGATGGCGTTTTCGCACCGCATGCTCAAAGAAATCGGCGTCGCAACCGCGCCGGGCGTGGACTTTGACCCTTTCAACGGGTCAACGCGACTGCGGATTTCCTACTGCGGAAGCACTGATGAAATGCGTCAGGCCCTCGACCGCATTGAGCAATGGTTGCCCAATTCGGCCTGACAGAGGGCCTGAGCCAAAAACTAGAAGAAGCCTTTGCGTGACCACCAACCGGCCCGCTTTTTCGGTTTGTCTTCTTCCGCTTCACTGCCATTGGCGGAAGAAACCACCACCGGCTCGACGTCCAGATTAAGCGTTGAAGCGGTTGCGCGCGGACGTGCCCCATTAGCATCTTCCTCGACCGGCGCTTCTGCATCTGCCGGAGCGCTATCATCGGCTGATGGGTCGATGGTTTCAGCTGTCGTTTCGCTGTTTTCCTCGGCAATTGGTGCCGATGCCTCAGCTGCGCCATTGATGGCCAGCGCCTCTTCGGGCTCAGTTGCCTCAGGCTCACGGGCATCATCTGCCGTTTTGTCCGCGTCCTGTTCCTGCTGCGCGATCAGTTCGGCGAGCGGGCCGACCGGCTCGGCTGCCGGCACAGTGTAGCGGTCATTGCGCCGATTGCGCCCGCCACGTTTGCCGCGCGAACGCCGGCGCCGCTTACGGCCGCGTCCTTCGCCCTCATCATCATCGCCCGGCTCGTCGTCGTCACTTTGCGCTTCCAAATTCTCCGCATCGCCATTGTCGGCTCGGTCGCGACCCTTACCGCCCCGTCGCCGCCGCCGTTTCTTGCGTGATTGACCTTGGTCATCATCATCATTGTCGGCCGCTGTCTCGACGATTTCGGCCAGCGAAGCGCCGTCAAGCTCGGCATCATCCTCGTCCTCACTGGTCACCATGTCGAGACCCATGCCGACGGCAGCGTTGACGCGTGTTGGTTTATTGGCCGAACCGGCCCGATCGACCGCAAACATTTCCGCGCCGATCGAATTGTCAGCTTCCACCGTCAACGTGACGCCGAACCGGTCTTCCATTTCCGACAGCGTGTCCCGCTTTTTATTCAGCAAATACAGAGCGGTATCGACGGGTGTCTTGATGTTCAGGTCGAATTTAGAATTGCGTGTCAACTGCTCTTCCAGCGAACGCAGAAGATGCAGAGCAACGGCCTGCGGTGAACGCACATAACCGGTCCCGTTACAGGTCGGACACACAGACATGGTGCTTTCCAGCACGCTGGCACGCATCCGCTGCCGGCTCATTTCCATCAGGCCGAAATGCGAAATCCGCCCGACCTGGATCCGCGCACGGTCGGTTTTCAGGCATTCCTTCAGCTTTTTCTCGACGGCCCGGTTGTTCCGGTTCTCATCCATATCGATGAAGTCGATGACGATAAGGCCGGCCAGGTCGCGCAAGCGCAATTGACGCGCCACTTCCTCGGCAGCCTCAAGGTTTGTGGCCAGAGCGGTTTCTTCAATCGAATGCTCTTTGGTCGACTTGCCGGAGTTGACGTCGATCGCCACCAGCGCCTCGGTCTGGTTGATGATCAGATAACCGCCGGACTTCAGCGTCACCTGTGGCTGGATAAGCCGATCAAGCTCATCCTCCATCCCGGTCTTGGCAAAGATCGGGGCGGCATCGCGCCAGCGTTTCACAATCCCCTTATTGCCGGGCATGATCATGCCCATGAATTCCTTGGCCTCTTCATAGGCGGTGTCACCTGCCACGATAACTTCGCGGATGTTCGGATTGAACAAATCACGCAATGACCGCTTGATCAGGCTGCCTTCCGCATAGACCAGCGCCGGCGCGGTCGATGACAAGGTAAGGTCACGCACGCTGTCCCAAAGCCGCATCAGATATTCATAATCGCGCACAACTTCCTGTTCGGACTGGTCAGCACCCGCTGTACGCAGGATCACGCCCATGCCCTTGGGCACATCAAGCTTCTTGACCACATCCTTCAGGCGTTTGCGATCGCTTACATTGGAAATCTTGCGGGAGATGCCGCCGCCGCGCGCCGTGTTGGGCATCAGCACCGAATACCGGCCCGCCAAGGACAAATAGGTTGTCAGCGCAGCGCCCTTATTGCCGCGTTCTTCCTTGACGACCTGGACCAGGATCACCTGGCGACGCTTGATAACCTCTTGAATTTTATAGCGACGGCGCGGGGCGCGGCGCCGCGGACGGCTGTCTTCCAGCGCATCGCCGCCATCGCCGACCTCATCAACTTCATCACTGTCGTCTTCATCGTCGTTGCTATCTTCATCATCGACAGCAGGCTCAGAGATTACTGCCGCATCGTCATCGTCGACGGTCGCCGCGATTGCCTTACCGCGTGGCTCATCATCGTCACTGTCGTCGCTATCGTCTTCGTCACCGGCCTCATAGGCGGCCAGGATCGCGTCCATCGCGACCGGTTCAGCGTCCGGCACTGCCGAAGCGTTTGAGCGCCGTCCGCGTCCGCGGCGACGCCTGCGCCGACGGCCTTTGCGTTCATTTTCCGCCTGTTCTTCTTCATCATCGGCTTCTGCGTTGGCAAAAGCTTCTTCTTCTTCCAGCAGCGCCTGACGATCGGCCAGCGGGATCTGGTAGTAATCGGGATGGATTTCAGAAAAGGCCAAGAAGCCGTGGCGATTGCCGCCGAAATCAACAAAAGCGGCCTGAAGCGACGGTTCGACCCGCGTGACTTTGGCTAAATAGATGTTGCCCCGGATTTGGCTTTTATGTTCCGACTCAAAGTCGAAATCGGCCAGTCTCTTGTCGTTGGTTACGACAACACGTGTCTCCTCGGGGTGGGAGGCATCGATAAGCATTTTGTTAGACATGAAAAGGTCTCGCGCCGAGACCCGCAAGTGTCACCGGGGAAGGGATTTTTAAAGCGTGTGGAAGGCTGCTCAGTAAATCCCGGTGGCCATAAACGCGATTGTCGCGTCCGCCCGCGGGGCTTCGGTTCTATATTGTACATGCCGAGGGCCGCAAAGGTTGAAGATGGCGGGCCGTGCCGGATTGGCGTATCCAAGCCATCTTTCAATTCAACCATCTGTCTCACTGCGACGTCCGATCGGCTAATTGTTTCAACGTGGCCTATAAAGGCCGGTGGTGTTGCTCCCCTTTGGGAGCGATCCGCAAGCCAGCTCCTTCATTGGCGGCTATGCGGTAAACCCTCCGCACGTTTTTCCTCGTGCATCGGAATCCATGGTCTGCGACAAATCACAGCACCATAGAAGTATGTGTTCGCTTAGGTGAGCGCAAGCATTTTATTCGATTGAAAATCTGTCCTTTACCGTCTTCAAGAGGTGGTTAACCATGCCGCCGCTATGTTAAGGACGCTTAACAATAGGTTTGTAGCGACTTGATGTCCGATCCACGTCACATTGCGATGTTCGGTTTTTGGGCGTGCCTGCGCAATGCGCTGGCCTTTGGTATGCTGCTCATCGTCCTGTTTGCCGCGCCGACCCATGCGCATGCGGCCAGCGATCTGCCGATCGCAACGCGGGTTCTGGCCGTTGGCGACAACCAGGCGGGACGGATTATCGTCGATTTCGACAAGCCGGTTGAGGTTCAACACAGCCTTTTGGAAGAGCCTTGGCGGCTTGTTCTAGACACCGATCGCGTGGTCTTCGGTTTCGCTGACCACGAAAAGTCCTTCACTGGTCTGGTAGGGGACATCCGTTACGGTGACATGGATGCCTCGCACTCTCGGATGATTTTTGAATTTTCCGATCCGTTCTCGATCCGCAGCATCAAGAGCCAGGATGCGGGCAATGGCCTGCCTTTCAGCATCATCATCGAATATCGGGCCAGCGACCCGCAAGCTTTCT
>JBCCRB010000322.1:0-3945 GCA_039208465.1 Pseudomonadota bacterium | reverse complement strand
GGCGGGGGCAACCTCAACAAGGTCAACACCGGCAATCTCGCCCCGTTTGGTTAGGCCCTGCAGAATCTCCAGCACATCATAATAGAGAAAGCCGCCATGGCTGGGCGTGCCAGTGCCCGCCGCGATGGACGGGCAAAAAGCATCGATATCGATCGTCACATAATAGCGCGCGCCTTGCGGGATGCGGTCAAGGACAGCATCCGTGCCCAGATTGCGCACCTGGCGCACCGACAAAATATCAGAGCCCTGCGCCCGCGCGTCATCATAACCTTGCTTGGCGGTTGAGGACACATTGCGGATGCCAAGCTGGGTCATGCCCGAGACGTAAGACTTCTCAATCGCGCGCCGCATCGGATTGCCATGGCCGGCGGTGACGCCATGACGCTCATCGACGAAATCGAGATGGGCATCGATCTGGACGATATGGACCGGCCCCTTGTCGGCGCAATTGGCATCAAAGGCATTGATGCAGGGAATGTTGATTGAATGGTCGCCGCCAATCACGACCGGTAACGCGCCAGCGTTCAGAACTTTTCTCACGCCATATTCAATGTTGGCGTGGCTCTCCTCGGTTTTCGTGTGAATGATATCGGCATCACCGAGATCGACCATGCGCACCGACGCATCCAGATAGGTGGCATCATCTTCATGATCATAGGCACCAGCGTGACCAAAGCTGAAAAGGGTGGACGCTTCACGGACCGCGCGTGGACCGAACCTGGCACCCGGGCGCCACTGTGTCCCGAAATCAAACGGGGCCCCGAGGATCGCGACATCGGCATCAATGGCATCCCAATCGGCCACATAGGGCGATTTGGCGAAGGTCGGAATACCAACAAATGGAAGGTTGAGGCGTCCCTTGTCATAGCCATGGCCAGTCATGTTTTTGTCTCCGTCGATCTGCGCCTTGATACGCCATCGATCAGGAAAACCAAGTATTTTGCGGCGTCCTTCAGGCGCTGGCGGCCAGGCAGTCCGACTTGCCGGCTCCTGAGATGGGGGCGCCAAGTGTCACGGACTTGTTGCTTGAATATCCAAACTCTTCCGTTTACGTTAATGTAAGAATAGGGCAACCGCCGTGAACCTCTGGTTACGCACATTACTCACTTATGTTTTTGCATGGCGGCGCCCGAAAGTGTCCGTGATGGAGGAGACGCGGCTGCGACTTCGCACATTGCCGACCGACCTCGATATAGCCTTTCATATGAATAATGGCCGCTATCTGACGGTCGCCGACCTTGGCCGCTGGGATCTGATGATCCGATGCGGGTTTTGGCCGAAGATGCGCGCGCGTGGCTGGCATCCGGTGGTCGGCACGTCCAAGGTTTGGCATCGCCGGTCGCTGCAACCGTTTCAGCCCTTTGATCTTACCACTAAACTCCTCTTTTGGGATGAAAAGTGGGCCTATCTGGAGCACCGATTTGAAGGTGTGGGCGCAAAGTCCGGCACCATCTATTGCCGGATCGTCGTCAAAACCCTGTTCCTGCAAGGCCGGGAGAAAGTGCCCACCCAGGCGCTGATCCATGAAATGGGTTTCGACGGTGACAGCCCGCCGATGGAGACGGATCTGGTTCAAGCGCTGTCTTGAGAGAAATCACTTTCTGCGCACCTGCAAATTTAAGGAATTATGTTCCTCCAAATTGCGCTCAACGATCCCTAAATGAGCAGCGTTTTGGCACGATTATGGAGATTGAACCATGGGCCTTCGTATTAATGACACTATTCCAAACCTGACCGTTGAAACCGACCAGGGCAACTTTTCGCTGCATGACTGGATCGGCGATGATTGGGCGATCCTTTTTTCACACCCGAAAGACTTCACGCCAGTCTGCACCACCGAGTTTGGCGCCGTGGCGCAATTGGCCGATGAATGGGCGAAACGTGGCACCAAAGTGATCGGCATCTCGGTCGACAGCGTTGACGATCACAAGGGTTGGAAAAACGATATTGAAAAGGTTGGCGGCGCCAAGGCCGATTTCCCGATCATCGCTGACAGCGATCTGGCCGTTGCCAAGGCTTTCGACATGCTGCCCGCCGAGGCTTATCTGCCCGACGGACGCACGCCCAATGATACCGCCACCGTGCGGTCGGTCTTTATCGTGGCACCGGACAAGACGCTGAAACTGACGATGACCTATCCTATGAATGTCGGCCGCAATTTTGCCGAGGTACTGCGCGCGCTCGATGGTCTGCAAACAGCAGCCAAACACACGGTGGCGACGCCCGCCAACTGGAACGTTGGCGACGATGTGGTCATTCCGGCAACGGTGTCTAACGAAGACGCCAAGGCGAAGTTCGGGAATTTTACGACCCACACGCCCTATCTGCGCACAACCCCGCTCAACGCGGAGTGATGCTCAAACAACAATGCCCGCTTCGCGCGGGCATTTTTTGTTCAGGTTTGCGCTTGTTCGCGGATGAATTTGCCAGTGCGCAGATCGGCAAAGGCCTGCTGCAATTCGGCCTGTGTGTTCATAACGATCGGGCCATGCCAGGCGACGGGTTCGCGGATCGGTTTGCCGGCCACCAGCAGGAAGCGGATGCCCTTCTCGCCCGATTGTACGACGACCTCGCTACCCGTATCAAAGATGACAAGCGTGCGGTCACCGCTCATATCGCGCAGGTGAATTTCCTCGCCATTGACTTCCTTTTCAACCAATACGCCGAACGGTTTTGAGGCATCGCTAAACATGCCTTCGCCTTCAAAAATATACGCAAAGGCCGACCGATAGGTGTCGACGGGAAAACGCTTGGTCTTCAAGGGCGGCACGGAGATATCAAGATAAAGCGGATCTGCGGCGATGCCGTCGACCGGCCCTTTCTTACCCCAGAACTCCCCGGTGATGACCCGCACCCTTGTGCCATCATCATCGATGATCTCATCAATGTCGGCGCCAGCGATATCCTGGTAGCGCGGTGTGGTCATTTTCTCCGATGACGGCAAATTGGCCCAGAGTTGGAAACCGTGCATTCGACCAAAAACGTCACCCTTGGGCATTTCCTGGTGCAAGATCCCGGAGCCAGCCGTCATCCATTGCACCGACCCCGGCCCCAAAGAGCCGGCATTGCCAAGCGAATCGGCGTGATCGACGGAGCCGGCCAACACATAGGTGATGGTCTCGATGCCGCGGTGCGGGTGCCAGGGAAAACCAGCCTTGTAGGCGGCCGGATCATCATTGCGGAAATCATCCATCATCAGGAACGGGTCCGTCAGGCTGGGATCGCCAAAGCCGAACACGCGGTGCAGATGCACGCCCGCGCCTTCCATGGTCGGTTTCGTTCCTGAGATTTGTTTGACGGGGCGGATGGACATGGCCTGACACTCCAGCTTGTTACAGCACCAATCTAGTGCGGCATGATCGTTCGTGAAATACCGACGGTTTGAACGCATTGTTCAACAAATGCGCGTCAAGCCTGGTCGAGCGGGACCGAAGTCGTTTCTTTCATCGCTTCCATAACAAAGGAGGCCGACACATCGGCGAGTGGCACCAAGCGGATCAGGCGCTGGTAAAACGCATCATAGGCTTTGACGTCACGGACACGGACCTTGAGCATGTAATCGAGGTCGCCGGACATGCGCAGCGCTTCAACGATCTCGGGCAGCGTGCGGACAGCGCGCCCAAACGCTTGCAACCATCTCGGCTCATGATTGGATGTGCGGATGAAGACAAGCGCCGTCAGGCCGCAGCCGACGCTTTCGGCATCCACGAGTGCGACCGATTTGTGGATGATCCCCGCCTCACGGAGGTTTTTCAGGCGACGCCAGGCGGCATTACGGGAGAGATTGACACGCTCGGCAAGCGCATCAACGCCCAAATCACTATCCTCCTGGATGTGGCGGAGAATTGAGATATCATAATCGTCTAACTGCATGATCATGGGAATATATCCCAATTTTTTACCATTACTCCGATATTTTGGGAATTCATCCACAGCAATCGGGCT
>JBCCRB010000321.1:0-3946 GCA_039208465.1 Pseudomonadota bacterium | reverse complement strand
TCGACGTGTGCATTTCATCACCAGTGCGATCGAGGAAACCGGTATTGATGAACACAACCCGCTTGCGCGCCGCGCGGATGCATTCCTTCAAATTGACGGTCGTGCGCCGTTCTTCATCCATAATGCCCATTTTGATCGTGTTGGGCGCCATCCCGATGGCAGTTTCCACGCGGGTGAAAATTTCATCGGCAAAGGCAACTTCTTCCGGGCCATGCATCTTCGGCTTGACCACATACATGGAGCCGGTGCGCGAATTCATCCGCCGCCCGTTCGGGCCGATATCATAAAGCGCGATCAGCGCGGTGCACATCGCATCCATGATGCCTTCGGGTATTTCCGATCCGTCCTTCAAAAGGATCGCCGGATTGGTCATCAGATGCCCGACATTGCGCACCAGCATCAAAGCGCGGCCTGGGTAGGTCCAATCGCTGCCATCGACCGATGTAAGCTTCACATCATCATTCAGCTTTCGGGTGATGGTTTTACCGCCCTTTTCAAAGCTCTCCTCAAGGTCTCCCCTCATCAGGCCGAGCCAGTTGCGGTAGACCAGCGTCTTGTCTTCGGCATCGACGGCAGCAACGGAATCCTCGCAATCCATGATCGCCGTGATCGCGCTTTCCAGAACAACATCAGCGATCCCGGTCGGATCGGTTTTGCCAATAG
The DNA here is from genome assembly GCA_039208465.1 of Pseudomonadota bacterium. Classification (GTDB taxonomy): domain Bacteria; phylum Pseudomonadota; class Alphaproteobacteria; order Rhizobiales; family Rhizobiaceae; genus JBCBDX01. The sequence continues at coordinate 3,283 of JBCCRB010000321.1, read as the reverse complement.
GATGGTCGGGATTGATCACAATGTTGATGTGCAAACCGTTCTTGACGAGCATCACTTCTTCAAGCCCGCCGGTTTTGTGGCCTGAGGCCACAAATTGCCCGGGATCGGCAAGGCCCGTATCGCCGTTGGCAGTCGCGCAGATCAGGATGCCGTCTTTCACAGAAAGACCCGTAACATCCGCCCAGGAACCGGCAGCCAAGGGTGCGGACGAATCCAGAAATTCTTTCGCCCAGGCAATAACCCGCGCGCCCCGCGCCGCATCATAGCCCTTGCCTTCGGGCAGATCGCCCATCGCATCCGTGCCGTAAAGCGCATCATAAAGCGACCCCCAGCGGGCGTTTGCCGCATTCAGTGCAAACCGCGCATTCATGATCGGAACGACGAGCTGTGGTCCGGCAATTTCAGCAATCTCGGCGTCAACATTTTCCGTCTCGACTGAAAACGCAGGCCCCTCCTCGACCAGATAGCCGATCTCCTTCAAAAACGCCTTGTAGCCATCCATGTCGCTCGGCATGCCATTGGCCTTGTGCCAATCATCGAGCGCAGCCTGCAGCGTGTCGCGCTTTTCCAGCAACGCACGGTTTTTTGGCGCCAGCTCGTGCGCAATATCGGAAAAGGACTGCCAGAAGGCGGTCGCATCCAAACCTGTCCCCGGCAGGGCGACAGCTGAGATGAAGGTTTCAAGCGCTGCATCCACCTGCAGGCCAAATTTATCGACGCGCTCGCTCATAACGATCTCCACTGGATTATTGCGGACGGGTTTGGCGCCCGCCCCCATTTGTGTCAATGCGGCGATAGTGACAAACATTTTCGCCCTCAGGGAAAAACTGTCTTACCTGCCGACGGAACTTGGCCGTCCGAGCGCCTCGGCAGTAATCGCGCCATCGACAAACTGCGGCTGACCGTCGATCTCGACAATGTTCAACATTTCGCTCAATCGAACTTCCGCATGGCCGGCGCCCGCCTCCATGGCTGATTGAAGGGCAAGCCTGTGCGCCAAATCTCTTGCGGTCGCAATCGAGGTTTCAAGGTCCGGCTGATTGCGCTCCTCGGCCGGGATGTCGCCGCCCATTATCCGCACACCGCCATCGCTGTTAGGCGCCAATTCCAAACGGACGCTGATCCGTACCTGGCCGGCAACGGCGCCAATCGCATTGGCCACGTCCGCATGGTCGGGGACCAGCGCCTGCCCACCCAAGCGGTCACCCACCTGCCGATAATAGGCTGCTGCGCCAGCACCGAGACCAATAACCGGACGGTCGAGCTGGATCGAAAAACGCGCGATATCCGCTTTGCGCGCCAAGGCGCGCTGCGCCAGCGCCGATCCAGCTAATTCCGGACCCGCATCGCCAAGCGCAGTCTCCAAGCATCGCTCGGCGCTCAGATGGATCACGCGATCAACGATCATTTGGGCGAGAACCGGCACTTCCGTCGCGATCGGTTTGCCATAGGCATCTTTTTGCCGCGCAAACACTGCCAGACCAAGCTCAGCCGCCGTGCGATCCCAATGGTCAAAAAGGCCGAGCGCATGCTGGGCATCGGATGGCGTGACCGCACTAATTTGCGCAAGACCGCGGTTGATCAAGGATCGCAGGGTCGCAAAGGCGCTCAACCCGCTAAGGGCCGTGCTTGCCGCTTCGGGTGTTGATGGCAATTGCGCCAACAAAGCCAATTCCGATGGTGATAAACCCACTTCCGTTGCGGCTTCGGATGTCTCCCGCCAGACAAACATCCCGGACATCCGGTCCGGAAACGGTTCATTCAATTGATGGTTGAGCGTTGCCCGGATCGGTTCGCCATGCCTTTGCGCGAGCAAGGATAGCGGCACGACCCGCTCAGGGCCGAGCATGATTTCGGGGTGCAAGCGGTCGCCCGCCAGCTTGACCATGCTGTCGCCGCCAAGCCCGTGCGTGCGCATCGCAATCGCCTTGACCATTGTGCGCAGCCCACCAATCGTCGCGCCGTGTGGATCAAGCGCCGGGCTGCCCTTGTCCAAGAGCGCAATGTCCGTGGTCGTGCCGCCAATATCAGCAACGATCGCATCATCGCACCCGGTCAGAAAACGTGCGCCGACCACGCTTGCCGCAGGCCCGGATAGAATAGTTTCAATGGGCCGCTGCCGCGCAAACGCGGCAGAAACCAGTGAGCCATCACCGCGCACAACCATGACGGGACTGGTGACGCTATGGCTTTTCAAAGCTTCATCTACCGCTCGTAACAGACGGTCGATCAACGGGATCAGCCGCGCATTTAAAAGGGTTGTCAGCGCGCGGCGCGGACCATCCAGATCGGCCGATAATTCGTGGCTGCAGGTCACTGGTTTGCCGCTCGCCTCGATCAGAGCGTCGCGCAGCGCAATCTCATGCTCGGGATTGCGCACGGCAAACAGACCGGCAATGCCAAAAGACGAAACATCCGATAGCGACCCAAGCGCTTCGGCGACTGCCTGCTTGCAGTCGAAAGCGAGTGGTTTGCCATGCACATTATGCCCGCCAGGCACAAAGACAACCGGATCACGACCAAGCGTGGCACGCAGATTTGCGCGGTCCAGATCCTTGTCTTCAAATCCGATCATGACGAGGCCGGCGCGGGTGCCATGCCCTTCGACCAGCGCGTTCGTTGCCAGGGTTGTCGAGATGGAAACAAGCGAAATCTCGTCCGCATTGACGTCCTTGCCAATCGGCAACTGCGCCAATGCTTGATTGATTCCAACCGCCAGATCGCGGTGCGTTGTTAGCGCCTTGGATTTTGCCAGCACGCGTTTTTCGACATCATCAAAGATGACAGCGTCAGTATAGGTGCCGCCTGTGTCGAGGCCGATCAACAAACCCATGTCATGTCCAAAAACGATCCGTCTAGCGCTTTACCACATTCATCGGCAGGCCATTTTGCGCCTGAACGGTGAGCTTTTGAACCGGCCAGGGGTTCAGGCCCGGCGTCGGCTCAAATCGGAACTCTTTAAGCATCAGCGCCAAAGCAATCACCGCCTCCTGCAAAGCAAAGGTGGCTCCGATACAAATGCGCGACCCGACGCCGAAGGGCAAATACTGAAAACGGTCGATCGCGCCGCGGTTTTCCGGCCAGAAGCGCGACGGCTCAAAAGCGTTGGGATTGGTCCAATAGTGCCGGTGGCGGTGTAACACCCAGGGCATCACCAGAACCGTATTGCCAGCCTCGACGTGTAGTTTCTCGCCATCGGCAAAGGTGAACATCTCGTCTTCCACCGCCATCCTGTTGATCGAAGGCGCCGGCGGATAAAGCCGCATGGCTTCCTCAAAGGCGG
>JBCCRB010000320.1:0-3950 GCA_039208465.1 Pseudomonadota bacterium | reverse complement strand
GTCAGATAGGCTTCCAAAAGTCCCGATTGCGACAGCGCGTCCTTGATCGGATCGTCAAAGCGCACAATTGCGAGGCCGCACGTGCGAAACCCCATGTTCATGGCGTCGAGCGCTGCCTGGTCGCCATCTTTGGAGAGCCCATAGGCAAGGTCTTCCATCATCGGGTTATGGCCAATCAACATGATATCGCCGCCGGATTTGCTGGCACTGGCGATTTCCAGATAGCCAGGCGCATCGGTTGCATAAAGGTCGCGTTCAAATTCAATCGCCGGATTATAGGTTAAGGCGGGTTCGATATGCTCCAGGGTCTGTTTGGCGCGTACGGCCAATGAGCAGATGATGGTGTCGGGCTTGATGCCCAATTGGCTCATCTGGGCCGCTATGCTCTGGCATTCTTCGATGCCGTCCTGCGACAGGACGCGGTCATAGTCTCGCTGGCCGGGCTCTGCCCATTCGGCTTTTGCGTGTCGCAGCAGCATCAGTTTTACCATGTAATTTCCTCAAGCGAATTTGATTTGTCGACACACTGGAGGCGTGTGCATTGAAAAACAACTGTCATATGGGCCAGCTATTGGCGCCAACAAACGAATGGGTACAGCCGCATTTTTCACAAATATCAACTTGTTGCCCTAACGGACAGTCACTATACGGGGCACGAGAATCGGAGAAGACTTGATGCCTGAGACCAGTCTCGCCAAAGACTACACGCCTAAAGAGGGCGAGTCGTTCATGAATGAACGCATGCGCGAGTACTTTCGCCAGAAACTTCAAGATTGGAAGGCAGAGCTGCTTCGCGAAAGCCGCGAAACGATTGAACATCTGCAATCTTCAGACTCGCATCATCCCGACATCGCTGATCGTGCCAGTTCGGAAACAGCCCGCGCCATTGAATTGCGTGCCCGTGACCGCCAGCGCAAATTGATCAACAAGATCGACGCCGCGATCCGCCGGATTGATGACGGGACCTATGGCTATTGTGAAGAAACCGGCGAGCCCATCTCGGTGAAGAGATTGGACGCCCGGCCGATCGCGACCTTGTCGCTGGAAGCGCAAGAGCGCCATGAACGCCGTGAGAAAGTCTATCGCGACGAATAAGCGCTGCGCCGCTTAGCGTTGAACGGTCAATTCTGAGAGCAGTTTTTCCATTTCGCCTTCGAGCGATTTGGCCTTTTCTTTCATATCTTCCGGGGCGGGCTCTTTTTCAGCCGCCGGCGCGGCTTCCGGTGCCTTTACCTCAGTTGCGGGCTCAACAGGCGCCTCAATTGTAATGTCGGCCAGCGCATCGTCGAAATTAAGCGCCTCCACCGGGTCTTGCGGCTTTTCCGGTTCAACGGCCGTCATCGCTGTTGGTGCGGTTTGATCGCCGGATTGAGCCGTTTCCAGCGGGCTTGCGGCTGCCGGTTCCATTTTTGGTAGGTCTTGCGGTTTTGGCGGAGCTTCGAACGATGCCGGAACCGCTGGCGGATCGCCAGCATCTTTAGGGCCTGTCGGGTCAAGTTTCTCCGGCACAGGCTCATCGGCAAGTGATTTTGCGGTCACCGGTGTTGCTGTGATGGCGGCGCTTGTTGCCGCCATCGCCGCCGGTGTGGCTATCGGCGTTGCGCTCGGCGCCGCAGGTTTGGCGGCTGCCGGACCTTCGTCGATCGTCGGCGTCGACGTCGGCGTCGGTTGCGGTTTCGGCTCGGTCTTTGGTTTGCTGTTTCGTGCGCGCAGGAGGTTCGGCAGCTTGCGGCCCATTTCAGGCGCCTTGGATGGCGCGGCTGGCGCAGGCTTTCTTGCCATGACTGCTTCGGGCGCGGTTTGAGGCTGTGCGGCGATGTCCTTTTCCACAACCAGATCATTGTGCCCGCCGATCATCACCAGATGTTCGACATCATCGCGCCGCACCAGCACGAGCCGGCGCCGATCATCAATGGCGGTTGCATCAACAACTTGCAGCCGGTTTTTGCGGCCGCCCGAGACAAAGACGCTGTGGCGATAGCGCCCGATCATCGCAACCATGACCCACAAGGCCATTACAATGAGCAGCAGTACGACAAAACCTGTGAGCCACGGTGCCAATGTCTCCCCCACGAGGCTTGCAAAAAAGCTGTTCATGATAATCTCCCCAATCGTCGTGCCCCTGTTGTCGCCCTTATACCCATCCTAATGCAAGATTTTTCAGCACGGGGCTTTCGCTGTGCATAGGTTTGTGATTCAACCGGGCACAGGACGCAAGTACGTCAAGGATGGAGCTGATGGCGAACAAGGTGGAGCGGGCAGTTTCCTACGCGCGCGACGACCAACAACCCATCACGACGCGGATCGTCACGCTACTCATCGCCACCTTATCGGCTGGCGGCGTCCTTTTCATTTTTCGTGACCGGCTGGATGACAATACGCTTTTGGCGGTGTTGGGCTTTCTCGCGCTGATCGGTGTGTTCTATCTGACGGCTTCGGTGATCGGGGTGATTGGTTTGCGCCGCCGCGACCATGCGGCTGAATATGCCGGCAAGTTCCTTGACTCTCTTTCCGACGGTGTGTGCATCACCGATGATTCAGGTCTGATCGTGTACGCCAATCCGGCCTATATGCGGCAAAATGGGATTGAGAACCCCGTTGATTTGCGCACCCCGGAGCAGGTCTTGTCGCTGCATGATGATGCGGCAAATGCGATCTACCGGCTGGCCAATGCCAAGCTTGAAGGCATGCCGATGCGCGAGGAGTTCCGGCTGCCGACCGATGTCTCGGGCCGGATCGATCATCCGCATTGGTACCGCGTGACGGCGACACGCGTCGACGGCATGCAAAGCGGACCGATGCGCTCCTGGCGGATTGCCGATATCACGGCTGATCGCGAGCAGCAGGAAGTCTATTTTCTGGAACTGCAAAAGGCGATTGACCATTTGGATCGCGCGCCGGTTGGCTTTTTTGCCTCCGATGCGCAGGGCAGGCTGCAATATCTCAACGCGACGCTCGCTGATTGGCTGGAGATCGATCTGGCCGGTTTTCGCCCGGGGCAAACACGGCTTGATGACCTTTTGGTCGGTGAAAGCCTTGAACTGGTGCGCAATGTGCGCGCGGCAGCCGGCACGCGCCGTACCGCGACCGTTGATGCGATCCTGTCAAAAACCAGTGGTGAGAGTTTTGCGGCCCAATTAATCCACACCGTCGATGGCGCGGGCGAACATGTGCCCGGACCGGCGCGCACGATTGTCATCGCGCTTGGCGGTGAAAATGAAGGTGTGCGCGATTTGCGCGATGCGGAACTGCGCTTTACGCGGTTCTTCAATTCCACGCCGATGGCGATTGCCGCACTTGATGCCGATGGCCGGATTTTGCGCACCAATACATCCTTTTCCAATTTGTTCGGCCCGGTTCTTGGCGCCGATGCGATTGAGCGGCGGGTCAAATTTGCCGAGATCATCCATGAGCGGAACCGCGATTCCTTTGCCGCGGCCTTTGATGCAGCGCGCCGCGACCAGGCCAAGATCGAGCCATTTGATACCGTCGTGCCGACCGATGCCGATGAACGTCATGTGCGTGTCTTCGTCAATGCGGTGACCGGGCCGCAAGCGGTCGTCAATGATGAAAACGGTGAGATCATTGATGGCGATATCGCCTCGCGTGAAGAGGCGGCGATCGTCTATGCGATGGATACGACTGAGCAAAAAGCGCTCGAGAACCAGATGGCGCAAAGCCAGAAAATGCAAGCCGTCGGCCAGCTTGCTGGTGGCATTGCGCATGATTTCAACAATGTGCTGACCGCGATCATTATGGCGTCCGATCTGCTTTTGACCACGCACACGCCGTCCGACCCATCGTTCGGCGACATTATGAACATCAAGCAAAACGCCAACCGCGCCGCTTCGCTGGTGCGCCAGCTGCTTGCGTTCTCGCGGCGTCAGACCATGCGCCCGGAAGTTTTGTCGCTGACCGATGTTCTGGCTGATTTGCGCATGCTGCTGTCG
>JBCCRB010000319.1:0-3950 GCA_039208465.1 Pseudomonadota bacterium | reverse complement strand
TCGCGGAAATAGGGCCAGTTGGGACACTGATAGCCGAACCGATGGGACAGATTGTAGAACTCAATGCCCATCTCATTGTCGGTGTTGCCTTGAAACTCGATGCCGCGAACCATCACCATTTTTGCACGCCTCCCGCCGTCATTTGAAAAATCCTCCTCGGCGCTGCACGCCTCCTGCCCGCGCCGTTATGTCGCAAATGATAGGCACTTTTTCACGATGCGGTCAAATTATAAATTATTTTTGTTGTTTTGTATCGTATTATGGTACAAGTGGTACCCTATTCCATCTCAAAGGCAGGGCCTGACATTGCTGGACACACCGACTGAGCCTTCAAAATCGAGCATCCAAGTCATCAGCCGCGCGGTCGAGATTTTGCGCGCGGTCAGCGCGCTTCACCCGCCGCCAAGCCTTGGAAAAATCGCATCAAAAGTGGATCTGCCGCGCTCGACTGTGCAGCGGATTGTCGGCGCTTTGGCGGAGGAAGGACTGGTCATTCACGAACAGGGGCGCGGCGGGGTACGCCTGGGGCCGCAGATGGCGAGCCTGGCGGCGGCCGCGCACGCGGTCATGGCCGAGGATTTGCACGAAATTTTGTTGGCGATCTCGGCTGAAACGGGCGAGACCACCGATCTGGCGGTTTTGCGCGGGGATCACATGGTGTTTGTCGATCAGGTTGCCGGCACGCAAAGGCTGCGCACGGTTTCCTCCGTGGGCGAACAGTTTCCGCTGACGACGACGGCCAATGGCCGCTCCTGCCTATCGATCCTGCCTGAAGCGCTTGCCAGTAAGCTCATCGCGACCGAAATCGAGCGCCTGAACATGGACTGCGCGTTTGATGATGTTCGGCAGATCATCGACAGCGTCCGTGCTACTGGGTTCGCCAGTGATTTATCGGAACATACCGACGGCATATCCGCGCTTGGTTTTGCGTTCCAAATGCTGTCGGGCGACTATTACGCGATTTCCGTGCCGGTTCCGTCGACACGCTTTGACCAAAAACGTCCCCTGATCGAGGCAGCGCTTAACGGGGCACGTACACGCCTGGCACAGATCGTGCCGGGCATCATTTTGTCTTAAGGCCCGACTCAGGCGAAAAGACAGTCAAGCGCGCGCCGGCGTGCACTTAAGAGGGCGTATGTTTTCCATCATCACCGATCCTTGGTTCTACGTTGCCGCCGTGCCGGCCGTCATTTTGATGGGCTTGTCAAAAGGCGGGCTTGGCGGCGCGTTTGTGCTGATGGGCGTGCCGATCCTGTCGCTTGTCGTTTCACCCGTCCAAGCCGCTGCGATCCTGCTGCCGGCGCTGTTGATGATGGATGCGGTCGCGCTTTACGCCTGGCGCGGCTATTTCGACCGGCAATTGCTTTGGCACACTCTGCCGGGTGCCGCGGTCGGGATTGGCGTCGGCTTTGCCACGGCTGCGATTACACCAGAGGGCGTGATCCGGCTGGTGGTGGGCATTGTGGCCATTGTCTTCACCGCACAGCATTTCATCCGCGCCGGGCTGAAAAGCACTGAGGCGCGTGAACCAAGCGCTGTGCGCGGCAGCTTTTGGGGTGCATTGGCGGGCTTTACCAGCTTTGTGTCGCATGCCGGCGCCCCGCCCTTCCAGGTCTATGCGTTGCCGCTCAAAATGGACCCGAAAATATTTACCGGCACTGCGACGATCTTTTTTGCCGCTGTCAATGTGCTGAAATTGCCCGCCTATGCGGCGCTCGGTCAGTTCAACGTGGAAAATGTCGCTACGTCACTGGCGCTATTTCCGATCGGCGCGCTGGCAACCTATGCAGGCGCGCTTATCGTCAAACGGATGAGCGTCGCGGTTTTTTACAATTTCATGTACGCAATGGTGGCGCTGATCGGGATCAAGATGGTGTATGACGGCATCGTCAGCATTCTTTGATCAAGATAGCGGGCGCGTTGCGATGCTCTATTCCGGAATATGCGGCGGCATTTGACGCCCGTCCGCCTCAACCTCCTCGCGGTCCCAATAGGCAATGTAGATGCCTTCGGGCTCCTTGCCGTCGGTCATCTTCTCGATGATATCCGGCGAGCGGGTGATGCGTGTGTGGTGTTGGCGCGCCCATTGGAAGTGGAGCGCCTTTAAGCGTTCCACCTGTTCTTGATGGTCCGGGCTGTCGCCCAAATCATGCAGTTCGCCGGGATCGTTTTGAAGGTCGAACAGCATGGGCCGCATGGTCTCGACATGGATGTATTTCCAGCGCCCATCAAACACCATGACCAGCCTTGCGTCATTCTGATCGACATTGGCCGCGCGGCGCGCATCGCGGGTCGCATAATCATATTCAGAAATGCAGTGATCGCGCCAAGCGGTTGCAGTTCCATGCAGCAGCGGGTCGAGCGCGCGGCCCTCAAAAATGTGTGGTTTTGCCGGTCCGCCGAAAAAGCCCTGGAAGGTTGGCGCCAGATCAATGCCCTCAACGAGCGCATCGGTCGCCGTGCCGCGCGTGCTGTCGGCTTCACGCCGGGGGTCATAGACGATCAGCGGAATGCGGGCCGAGCAGTCGTAAAAGAGATCTTTCTCGCCCAGCCAATGGTCACCCATATTGTCGCCGTGATCGGAGCAGAACACGATCATCGTGTCGTCCATACGGCCCGCCGCTTCCAGATAATCGAACAGGCGGCCCATATTGTCATCGAGCTCCTTGATCAGGCCCATATAGACGGGTCCGACAATCTCGCGGACATTGTCGCGGGCAAAGGTGCGGCAGATGCGAGTCTGCGCCCAGGTTTTCATCAGCGGATGGCTATGCTCGCTGTCGCGGCGATTGACGGCCGGCAGATCATCCTGGCTGTACATGTCATTATAGGGTGCGGGCGCCAAATAGGGCCAATGGGGTTTGATATAGCTAAGATGGCACAGCCACGGCTTATCGCCTTGGGCTTCGATAAACTCGATCCCGCGTGTCGTCAGCCATGCCGTCTCGGAATGTTCTTTGGGCACGCGCGCCGGCAATGGCGCCGTTTCCAGCAACCAGCCCGATTTAAATTTGCCATCGGGTCCAATGGCCGTGTTGGCCCACTCTTCCCACGGCGTTTCACCATCCATGCCATGGTCACGCAGATATTGCTCGTAATCCTCGCCATGCCGGTTCTTATCGTTGGCGGCGTTGGTGCCATCATCGCGCACGAAAACATCAAACCCGCACTCGCTGACCAGCGCGCCGATCGTGCTTTCGGGTTCGATGCCGAGGCGCTTCATGCCCTCCTCATCGGCACGCATGTGTGTCTTGCCGACGAGCGTGCTGTTGATGCCGATCTCACGCAGATGATCGCCCAGCGTGGGTTCGCCGACCCGTAGCGGGAAACCGTTCCAGGTCGCGCCATGGCTGCGCACATAACGACCGGTGTAAAAGCTCATGCGGCTCGGCCCGCAAATGGGTGATTGCACATAGGCGCGGTCAAAGCGCACGCCCCTGGCAGCCAGGCGATCCAAATTGGGCGTGTCGATGTGGGTGGCCCCGTAACAGCTCAGATAATCCCAGCGGAGCTGGTCCGCCATAATCCAAAGTACGTTCATCGGGTTATCCTTTTAGTCGCTGCAATCGTCTCTCGGCCCGTCCTACCGGGGCGCCATGAAGAGGCCTTCTTCCTTCAAAATCTCGATATTGACGGCTTCGCGCGCCATGGCGCGTTGCACGGCTGGTCGCTCATTGCTCAATTCAAAGTGACGGCGGATATTGGGATAATTATCAGGGGGATAGCCGACACCGGTAATGCGGCCCCACACCCAATAAAGATAGCCATCGACAATTGACCAAGTGTCGCCATACCACCACGGGCCATCGCCTAAGCGTGCTTCGATCATGTCCATGATCTTGTTCATTGCGCCGACACCAACCGGTCGGACGATCTCAAAGGACAGCGCCTTGTCTTCGATGAACTTCACCGGCATCGCGATGCGCGTGACCGTGGGATGCACGGTGGCC
>JBCCRB010000318.1:0-3951 GCA_039208465.1 Pseudomonadota bacterium | reverse complement strand
GGCCGTGCAGGCGCGTATACTTGAAGCACGGCGCCAAGGAGCTGCTGTGCTTTTAATCTCCGAAGACCTCGACGAGGTTATGGCGCTGGCGGACCGTATACAGGCTATTGTCGGCGGCAGGTTATCACCGCCGGTCGTAGCAGCTGAAGCCGATGCCAGAAAGCTCGGTTTGATGATGGCGGGCCAATGGCCAATGGCACCTGAGGAGTCGGCAAATGCGCTTTGAACGCCGTGAGCAAAACTCGGCGTTCATGGTCATCGCGCCGCCCATTTTCGCCATCGGCGTTTCGCTCGTTCTATCTGGCTTGCTGATTGCGCTGGCGGGCGCGCCCGTGTTGGAAGCATATGGCAGTCTCATCAAAGGGGCGTTTGGCTCTCGCCTCGCAATCACCGAAACCTTAACCCGCACAACGCCACTTATTTTGACTGGGCTCGCAGCAGCCACAGCGTTTCGCGCCAAACTGTGGAACATCGGCGCCGAAGCCCAGCTTTACATCGGCGCCGTGATGACCGTTGTGCTGGGCACCGGGGCAGTGATGCTGCCGTCCCTGGCCTTGATCCCGATCCTGATGGCGGCAGCCATGCTGGGGGGCGCGCTGATGTTGCTCGGCCCGGCCATCCTCAAAGTCCGGCTGGGTGTCGATGAAGTCGTCACAACGCTGCTGTTGAACTTCATTGTGCTCCTCTTCGTCTCCATGCTGCTCGAAGGCGTGCTGAAAGATCCGATGGGCCTTGGCTGGCCGCAATCGCAACGGGTCATTGAAGAGGCGCAATTGCCACGTCTGATCCAGGGCAAACGGCTGCATTTCGGCTTCATCATCGCGCTGGCAAGTGCCGTAGTAACCTGGATCATCATGACCCGCACGACCTTCGGCTATGAGATGCGCGCCGTTGGACACAATGCGCAGGCCGCTGCCTTTGCCGGTATTCCCGTCAATTGGGTCTTGATCAAAACGGCGCTCCTATCCGGCGGGCTGGCGGCGCTTGCCGGCTTTTCCGAGGTGGCCGGCTTGAAGGGCAATCTGACGCTCGATCTGTCGCCCGGCTTTGGCTACACAGGCATCGTCGTGGCGATGCTGGCCCTGCTCAACCCGCTCGGTGTCGTACTTTCCGCCATCTTCGTTGCCGGCATTTTCGTCGGCGCTGATGCCATGAGCCGAACCGCCGGCGTGCCCAGTTTCATTGCCGAGGTCATGGTCGCCACCGCGCTTCTGACCATGGTCACCGCGATCATGCTGTCGCGTTTTCGCATCAGGTGGAGATAGGCCGTGGAAGCGTTTGAGATCATTCTGACCGCCAGCTTTTGGGCCGCTGCCATTCGGATCGCCACACCGTTGATTTTTGCCACCATGGGCGAGTTGATCTGCGAACGCGCCGGCGTGCTCAATCTCGGCATTGAAGGCATCATGGTCGCTGGCGCCTTTGCCGGGTGGTTTACCGTCTATGCCGGTGGCGATCTTTGGGCGGGTGTGATTGTCGCCGCCTTGACCGGGGCGCTTTTCGGCTTGGTGCATGGCTTTTTGACGGTCCCGCTCGGCCTGTCCCAGCACGTGACCGGGATCGGCATAACGCTTCTAGCGACAAGCCTGACCTATTTCACCTACCGCGTCCTGTTGCCCGAAGTTACTTCGCCGCCCAAGATCGATCCGTTTCAACCGGTGGCGATACCGATCCTGTCTGACATTCCTTTGCTTGGGCCAGCGCTTTTCAACCAGACCATGCTGACCTATCTCGCCTTCATCGTCGTCGGTGTGGTTGCCTGGGTGCTCTATCGCACGCCGGTCGGCGTCGCTGTGCGCGCCGTCGGGGAAAATCCAGCTGCAGTGGAAGCACAAGGCATCTCCGTCACGGCTGTACGGATGGGCGCCGTGATGGTCGGCTCGGCACTGATGGCCATCGGCGGGGCCTTCCTGACCATGAGCGCGTTCAACTCCTTCTTCTTTGAAATGGTCAATGGACGCGGCTGGATCTGTATCGCGCTTGTGGTGTTCGGCTCTTGGCGGCCGGGCAAGGCGCTGCTCGGCGCGATCCTGTTTGCCGCCTTTGATGCCTATCAAGTCCGCTTGCAACAGGTCACCGGCGGTGTGGTCCCCTACCAGCTTTTCTTGATGCTGCCCTTTGTCCTGTCTATCGTCGCTTTGATCATCATGTCGCGGCGCGCCGCCTACCCCAAGGCGCTGATGGTGCCATACCAAAAGGGAGAACGATGAGCTTCGATCTGCTTCTCAAGGGCGGCATCCTACCGGACGGACGGGCCGTTGATATTGCCATCACAGGCCAAAAAATCGCCGCCATCGAACCCTCGATTTACACTGAGGCCGGTGAGACGATCGAGATTGCCGGCCAACTGGTATCGCCGCCCTTTATGGACCCGCATTTTCACATGGACGCGACCTTGTCCTATGGGCGCCCGCGCATCAACGCGTCCGGCACACTTCTTGAAGGCATTGATCTTTGGGGGGAGCTCAAGCCGCTGCAGACCGAAGAGGAAATTGAGGCCCGCGCTTTGACCTATATCGACTGGGCCGTGTCGATGGGGCTGCTGGCGATCCGCACCCATGTCGACACCTCCGACGAAGATGGTTTGAAAGGCGTGCGGGCTTTGCTGTCGGTGCGCGACAAGGTCAAATCCTACTGCGATCTACAATTGGTCGCCTTCCCGCAGGACGGATTTTACCGGGCGCCGGATGCTGAGGCGTGCACCATGCGAGCGCTCGACATGGGCGTCGATATTGTCGGCGGCATTCCACACTTTGAGCGTACCATGGCCGACGGGCGGCGCTCGGTAACAGCGCTGTGCGAAGTCGCGGCGAAACGCGGCCTGCGTGTCGATATGCATTGCGACGAAACCGACGATCCGCAATCGCGCCATATCGAACAGCTCGCCTACGAAACGCAGCGCCTCGGCCTTGGAGGCCGCGTTGCCGGATCGCATCTGACCTCGATGCATTCGATGGACAATTATTATGTCTCAAAATTGCTGCCGCTGATCGCCGAAGCCGAAGTGGCCGCCATTCCTAATCCGTTGATCAACATCACGATCCAGGGACGGCACGACACCTATCCGAAGCGGCGCGGCCTGACCCGCGTGCCGGAAATGCTGGCGCACGGCATCAATGTTGCCTGGGGCCAGGATTGCGTGCTTGATCCATGGTACCCGCTGGGCACTGCCGACATGCTCGATGTCGCCTTTATGGGCCTGCATGTGGCGCAGATGACCAGCCCAGCGCAAATGCGCCAATGCTTTGACATGGTCACAAGCCAGACCGCGAAGATCATGGGGCTGGATGAGGAACTCGGCCTTGTCGTCGGCAAGCGGGCTAGCCTTGTCGTGCTCGATGCGGGCGACCCGGTCGAAGCCATTCGTTTGCGGGCCGACCGGTTGCTGGTCGTTTCGCATGGCAAAATCATTGCGCGCCGCGCGCAAACGACAACCGGGCTTTCCCTGCCCGGCCGGCCGGACAGCGTCTCGCGCCGTTTTTAAACCGGGTTCGCCGACGAGCCAGAAATTTGGGCAAAAAAAATGCCCGGACGAAGCCGGGCTTATTTTTTGATACCGCACTTTACTGCGTAAAGTGCGGCGGGCATGATCTTGTCAGAGAATTGTTTTGACAGCGGATATTGGCGCTCTTGCCATTTCGCTCTTGCGAATTGGCTGCCGCGCTTTCCGCACTTTGCTGCGCAAAGTGCTTTGGTTGCGGGGCAGGATTTGAACCTGCGATCCGTAGCGTTTCGAACAAACGCGAAGCCCGGCAGGCATTTGCGTCAGAAAATGCCGAGAGGATTCAGCATAGGAGCATCGCGCAAAATGCGACGGGCATAATCTTGTTAGAGATTTGTTTTGACAGAAGACACTGGCGCTCTCGCCATTTCGCTCTCGCGAATTGGCTGCCGCGCTTTCCGCACTTTGCTCCGTAAAGTGCTTTGGTTGCGGGGGCAGGATTTGAACCT
>JBCCRB010000317.1:0-3953 GCA_039208465.1 Pseudomonadota bacterium | reverse complement strand
CCGTGGCTTGTGGGACTTTGAGGCTGCCGAGGCAATTGTGTCGGGCTTCGATTACAGCGTCGAGGGCCTGCGCGGTGTGGTCGAATTGGGCTTGCTGCTGGAGCAGACAGACAGCTTTAGTGTCCGCTTTGCCGGTAAATATGATGGTCTGGGACGCGACAATTATGAAAGCGTGTCTGGCCAGGTCCGGATCAGCATTCCATTTTAGGCGCGGTGCTTTTTTCCAGGACATTGCCGCTGCGGTCGTTCCTGGCAATTTGACCGCCACCAAATCAAAACAGCCCTACTGTTGCTATGAGCAGTGGGGCCATTTCAGTCGCAGCATTTACCGGACGTCTGACACATGCTGATCAACACGCAAAAGGCCCGCCAAACGCACACCATTTTATGTTTGAACCTAGCGGTGGTGATGCTATAGGGCTCGCCGACAGGGCCCGACGGGCTTGGCCACTCAAGCGGATATGGCGGAACTGGTAGACGCGCTGGATTTAGGTTCCAGTGCCGCAAGGCGTGGGGGTTCGACTCCCTCTATCCGCACCAATCACCCGGCGCACCAGGGCGTGCCCGGGGTGCATTGGTTGGTCGCGGAGGCGCTCCCTGTGCCGATAGAAAAATTCGCGGCCATCCCCAAGCAATCAGCGTCAATCGGATCCCATGCAGCGCGGAAATCAGGCCATTTGAGGCCAATCGAACCGACAGCCCTTTTACAAGACGCAAATCGCAAATTTTTTCAGCATCCCCATCACATGGTTTACAATTTCTTAGCGGCCCCAACGGCCTGTTATAATATCTCTATGTTATTGAAATAAATACACTTTCCTCAGGTTTACCAAGGTGGCAAGTGCCGTTAGATTGCGGCAGAATTGTGCAATGCACAATCGCATGTGTCCCATGCATTTTTGGTACTACAAACTTGCCGGATTGAGCGTATCTTCCGCCTTGTAATCGATGAGCACAAACCCTCTTCAAGAAAGGAAGATGCTATGAACTTCTCACGCTCACTTCGCCAATGGCGCAAAGTCCGCCAAACTGAAAATGAACTGAATCGCTTGAGCACACGCGAATTGGATGATCTCGGCATTTCTCGCGCCGACATTCCTGCAATCGCACGTCAAGCAATTGTTCAATAAGAAAAGATTTGGCCCGGAACCGCATGGGGCCAATATAAAGACGAGGGGCGCCCTCCTCCCAGTAAAGCGCCCCATAAGCTGAAAAGCCCGTTGCCGCAAAGGCCGCGGGTATTTTTTTACGCGCTCAGCAATTGATCGCGAATGCGGGTCCAGCTTTCCTGATCCGGCGCCGCTAACAGACCGCCATCGCGCGTCATGCAATCATAAGCGCTGCCATCAAAACGCGCATGATACCCGCCTGCTTCCTGATGGATGAGTGTCCCTGCCAAATGGTCCCACGGGTTCAACTTGGCATAGAGCACAAAATGACAACCGCCGGTCGCAGCCAGCCAATATTCGTGCGCCGCACAGCGAAAACCGAACCCGGTTCTGAACGCCGCCAGATTGGGTAAAACAAGCGCCTTTAAATCTGCGGGCAGATAATACCACGACGCGGACCCGCCCATCTCTGCAATTGGCACCGAAGCTGCCACGCGGATCGCTTGCGTTTTTCCGTCCGGCCAACGCATCAACGCCCCCGTGCCGCGCCGCGCAATCAGCCAGTTCTGCCCGACCGGATCATAGATGATCCCACCAGTCGTGGTGCCTTGTTCCACCACCGCACACATCACCCCGAACAACGGCACGCCGCGCGCAAAATTGTAAGTGCCATCCACCGGATCCAGGACAAAGGCCAGATCAGCGCGCGCCAGATGATCCAGTATTGCCGGCTTTTCAGCATAGGCTTCTTCGCCCACCACGAGCGCCCCCGGAAACTGCGCCATCAGTGCCGCGGTCATTATCTTTTCCGCCAGCACATCAGCTTCAGTGACCAGATCAATCGCGGATGTCTTTTGCTGAATGGAACCGGCGTCCAAATTGCGAAAGCGCGGCATGATTTCCGCAGCGGCCGCCTCACGCATCAGATTGGCAACCCAGATGAGATCATTATCGGTGATCATCGAAAAATCCTTAGAATCGCGCGCCCAGCCAATGCGAACTGCTTTTCAAGAAGATGACAAGACCTGCAGCGGCAGTTTGGCCATGGCACTCGGCCGCGAAATTGGCTAAGGCGCTGCCATGAGCGAAAACGTACTTCACATCATTGGCGGCGGGCTCGCCGGATCGGAAGCAGCATGGCAGGCAGCATCGCGCGGTGTGCCGGTCATCCTGCACGAAATGCGCGGTGTGCGTGGCACCGAAGCCCACCAGACCGATGATTTGGCCGAACTGGTCTGTTCCAACTCATTTCGTTCAGATGACGCCGAACTCAATGCCGTCGGCTTGATCCATGCGGAAATGCGTTTGGCCGGTTCACTGATCATGGCCTGCGCCGACGCCCATCAGGTCCCGGCCGGTTCCGCGCTCGCTGTTGATCGCAACGGGTTTTCCGCTGCGGTAACCAAGTGCCTCGCCGATCATCCGCTGATTACCATTGTGCGCGAACAGATCGACGCTTTGCCACCTGCCGACTGGACCCAAACAATCATCGCCACCGGCCCCCTCACCGCGCCCGCCCTGGCAAACGCCATTCAGGCACAGACCGGCCAGGACGCACTCGCCTTCTTCGATGCGATCGCCCCAATCGTCCACACCGACACGATCGACATGGACATCGCCTGGTTTCAGTCGCGTTACGACAAGGTGGGCCCTGGCGGCACCGGCAAGGACTACATCAATTGCCCGATGGATGAGGCGCAGTACAACGCCTTCATCGATGCGCTGCTGGCCGGTGCGAAAACCGAATTCAAACAATGGGAAGGCACGCCCTATTTCGATGGATGCCTGCCCATTGAAATCATGGCCGAACGCGGCCGCGAAACGCTGCGCCATGGCCCGATGAAACCGATGGGCCTGACCAACGCACACGCGCCGACGATCAAACCCTATGCCGTTGTGCAATTGCGCCAGGACAATGCGCTGGGCACGCTTTACAATATGGTCGGCTTTCAAACCAAACTGCGCTATGGCGAGCAGGCCAATATTTTCCGCATGATCCCCGGCCTGGAAAATGCTGAATTCGCCCGGCTCGGCGGCATCCATCGCAATACCTATTTGAATTCACCAAAGCTGCTCGGCCCAGATCTCACGCTCAAATCGCGCCCCGGGCTGCGGTTTGCCGGCCAGATCACCGGCTGCGAAGGCTATGTGGAAAGCGCCGCGATCGGCCTGTTGGCCGGGCGGTTCGCCTCATCGCAACTAACCGGCACCAATCCGGATCTGCCGCCGAAAACAACGGCTTTCGGCGCCCTGCTCAATCATATCACCGGCGGCCATATCAGCGCCGATGACGAGCCGGGCAAACGCTCCTTTCAGCCGATGAACATCAATTTCGGCCTGTTTCCGCCATTACCGGAGGGGACCGTTAAAAAACCAGAAGGCTGGCAAGGCCGGTTCCGCGGCAAGGACAAGGCGCAGGCCAAGAAACGCGCCACAACCGCACGCGCACTGGCCGACTGCAAGGCGTGGTTGGGCACACAAACGCCTGCGATGGTCGCCGCCGAGTAACACCAAAAACGTCAGCCATCGCGGCAGGGGATCGGCAATCGTGAAACGGGCAAAAGTCTTTGGCATCGGGCTCCACAAAACCGGCACGTCCTCGCTCGCCAAAGCGCTGAAATTATTGGGCTACAAGGTAACTGGCCCCAACGGCACAAGAGATGCCGACATAGCCGAGACCTACATCCGCAACGCAGCCAAGATTTCTAGCCGGTTCGATGCGTTTCAGGACAATCCCTGGCCGCTCTTGTACCGGCAGATGGACGCGATGTGGCCGGGCGCAAAATTCATCCTGACAACGCGCGACTCCGAGGCGTGGATCGTTTCACAGGTCAAGCATTTCGG
>JBCCRB010000316.1:0-3970 GCA_039208465.1 Pseudomonadota bacterium | reverse complement strand
CCCGCGATCTTATCAGCCGCTTTAGAAGCTGACCTTCGGCTCAAAAAAGCTGAACATGGCTTTTCCGGGCTATTCCGGTACGGCGCGTCGGAAGGCGGCCGAACGATAAGTCTGAAATTGTGTCAACGACGATGAAGTTTGGTGGGCCGATGGGGTGCCGGACCAGCAAATGAGGCTATCAAGCCGATTTCTGGCTGCGTGCTGCCCCGCCGGCTGGTCTGAAATTGGCATTCTCTGACATCACGACCTGGTTACGTCCATTGTGCTTGGCCGCATAAAGATGCTTGTCAGCGCGTTTGACCAGCGTGTTCATGTTCTCGGTGCCATCCCAAAGTGCACCGCCAATGCTTGCACTGATATTGACCCGCTCGCCATCGAGCACGAGGTGAATTTGTTCGATGGCACCACGAACACGCTCGGCCAATTGCGCGAGCGTAAACTCATCGACATTGGGGAACACGATGGCAAATTCCTCGCCACCGAGCCGCGCCAGAATATCATGTCCCCGCACTTGCTGTTGCAGACAGATAGAAACGGCACGCAAACCCAGATCGCCATTGTCATGACCATAGGTGTCATTGATGCGTTTAAAGAAATCCAGATCGATGATCACGATACCCAGCGTTTTGCCGATGGCGGCAAACTCGCGCATATATTCTTTCAGCGTGTCATCGAAATAGCGCCGGTTCTGCAATCCGGTCAGCGAGTCGGTCAGCGCCGCGTTGCGATAGGTTTCGCTCTTGGCGGCAATCTCGACCTTCTCTTCCGAGAAACGACGAACCATTGGATAAATCGCAAAATAGGCAAAGGCGGCGCACGAAGCAGCCAACGCGGCAATCACGCCAAGCATGATGCGTGTGCCGCTTCCGATAGTGGCACCGCTGACCAGTGAGGCGGCCGTGAATGTCGCCAGAACAGCAGTGAGCACGAGGCAACCGACGAAAACCAGAACAACAATGTCAGAGCGTTTCAATTCCATACGGGCCCCCGCAACACGAACGGTAGCAGAGCCAACTTACGGTTTGGTTTACCGGTATGCACAAATCGATCGAATGCTCTACCGGAACGATTAATTCAACTTGGAGTTACATGCTGCCACTCGGCGTCAAACTGGTTACGGAACCAGGTTCTTTGACGCTTGGCGTATTGCGCGGTTTCGGTCACCCCTCGCTCAAGCGCCTCCTCTACCGTCACGCGCCCGGCAAGCAGCTCACTAATGATCCCAACGCCGATCGCCTTCATCGCCGGCAGTGCCGGATCAAGCTCGCGTGCCAGCAGGCTTTCCACTTCCTCCACGCCACCATCGCGCACAATGTCGGCAAACCGCGTGCGGATGCGCTCCCGGGCAACCGCGCGATCAGGCATCAACACGATCTTTTCCAAACCATCCTTTTGCGCTAAAAGTGGGCGTCTTTGCCCCTGCCAGTCGGATATGGTCCGCCCGCTTGCTTCCAACACTTCAAGCGCACGCACGATACGCTGCCCATCGCCGGGCTGAATGCGCATCGCCGCGTCGGGATCACGCGTTCTCAGCAAGCGATGTAACTTGGACGCCCCCTCTTCAGAGAGCCGGTAGCGCCAGCGGCGCCGAACCGCCTCCGGCACTTCGGGCATGTCGGAAATGCCAACCAGCAAAGCCTTGAAATAGAGACCCGTTCCGCCAACAAAAACAAGCGGTTGCGCTGGATCAATCTGCGCCAGCAATTGCGCCACATCAGCCACCCATTTAGCCGTTGAATAGGCCACCGCCGGATCAACATGTCCGTAAAGTGCATGCGGCAGGCGCTCTTCATCAACCGCCGAAGGACGCGCTGTCACTAAACGCAATTGACTATAGACCTGCATACTGTCCGTATTGATGATCGTGGCTTGGTGGCGCGCCGCAAGATCCATGGCATAAGCCGACTTGCCGCTCGCGGTGGGGCCCGCTATCAACCAGATCTTGCGCTGCGCCTTTACCATCCGCACACCATATCCACCGCTTGTTCACCTGACAGGAACGCACATTGACAACGCCCACGATCGTCACCGCAATCGCCGAACCCGCGTCACGATGGCTGAACCATGATGTGTCCATGCGTATGTCGGCAGCGCTCAATGCGCAATCCATGCGTGTCTTGTCACCCGAAACAGCCGTCGAATTCATAACCGAACACCCACAACCAACAAAGGCGCTTGAGGGCCTTTTACCAGCAACTGCCCCGGTGGACATCAACGCACAACCTTGGCGCGAAAACCGACGCAAGGCTTTGTTATTGGCAGATATGGATTCAACCATGATCCGCCAGGAGTGCATTGACGAATTGGCCGCCGAGATCGGCGTGAAAGATCATGTCGCCGCCATCACCAAACGCGCGATGAATGGCGAGATCGAATTTGAGGCCGCGCTGCGCGAACGCGTCGGCCTTTTGAAGGGATTGCCTGTCAGCGTCATCGACAAGGTGATCGCGACCCGCATCGAATTGATGCCCGGTGGACCGGAACTGGTAAGAACCATGCGCAAGCACGGCGCCCATTGCGCACTTGTGTCTGGCGGGTTCACCGATTTCACCAGCCGCATCGCGGAGATCATCGGCTTTCATGAAAACCGCGCCAATCAGCTATTGCAGGAAAATGGCCTTCTGACCGGCACGGTCGCCGAACCGATATTGGGCAAGCAGGCCAAACTCGACACCATGCATCGCCTGTGTGAACGGCTTAACCTGACCGCGGAAGATGTTTTGGCCGTTGGCGACGGCGCAAATGATCTGGCCATGATTGAAGCGGCGGGCCTCGGCGTGGCCTTACATGCAAAACCGACCGTTGCCGCGCGCGCCGATGCCCGCATCAACCATGGCGACTTAACGGCGCTGCTTTACTTGCAAGGCTACGAAGACAACGACATCGTCCGCTGACACGATCAGTCGATCCGGATCGTCACAAATCGCAATTCGCCATCGGTGCCGGCCAGCATGAAAAGAGCATTGCGGCGGTTCTGTTCACGAAGCGTGGTGATCGCCTCGACAACTTCCTCGGGCGTATCAATCGTTTCCTGCGCAATTTCGACGATCACATCACCGGCAACAACACCTTTGGTTTCCGCTGCTGAACCAGCTTCGACGGTTGTAATCACCACACCGCCATCAACCGCATCCGCGTCAATGCCAAAGACACTGCGCTGCGCATCATCAAGTTCCACCAGCGTCATGCCGAGCAATTCAACAGCTTCATTGGCATCATCATCGTCGCCATCATCGCTACCACCGCCGTCAGCCGATGCCAGCAACTGCTCGCCATCTTCCAGCCGCCCAAGCGTCACCTGAACCGTTTGCTCTTCGCCGTCGCGCACGACAACGACATCCACCGTGTCCCCAACCGCACTATCGGCAACAATGCGTTGCAACTCACGGCTGTCACCCACTTCGCGCCCGTCAAATGTGATGATCACATCGCCCGGCAAAATCGGACCGTCTGAAACCGGACCGCCCTCAACAATACCGGAGATCAAAGCACCCTTCGCCTCATCCATGCCAAGGCTCTCGGCAATACCATTGGTGACTTCCTGAATGCGCACACCCAGCCAGCCGCGCCTTGTCTCACCAAACTCGCGCAGTTGGGCGATCACGCTTTGCGCCAAATCCGCCGGGATCGAAAACCCGATGCCGATCGACCCGCCTGATGGCGAAATTATCGCTGTGTTGATGCCGATAACTTCACCGGCCATGTTGAAAAGCGGACCACCGGAATTGCCCCGGTTGATCGCAGCATCCGTCTGAATGAAATTGTCATAGGGACCGGCATTGATATCACGGCCGAACGCGGACACGATTCCCACTGAAACCGAACCACCAAGCCCGAACGGGTTACCGATTGCCAGAACCCAATCACCGACGCGCGTATCATCCACGTCACCAAACGGCACCGCTTTCAGTGCTTTCGCATTCGGATCGACTTTGAGGACAGCAATATCAGTTTTCGGGTCCCGCCCGAT
>JBCCRB010000315.1:0-3976 GCA_039208465.1 Pseudomonadota bacterium | reverse complement strand
GGACGGCAAGGACGCAAAAGTCATCGAAAATGCCGAAGGTGCACGCACAACACCTTCAATGGTCGCCTTCTCCGATGATGGCGAGCGCCTCGTCGGCCAGCCGGCCAAGCGCCAGGCCGTCACCAACCCGGAAAACACCCTTTTTGCCGTCAAGCGCCTGATCGGCCGCCGCTACAGCGACCCGACAGTTGCCAAGGACAAAAAGATGGTGCCCTACGAAATCGTCGAGGGCAAAAACGGCGATGCATGGGTCGAGGCAGGCGGCGAAAAGCGCTCACCGGCCGAAATCTCCGCCATGGTTCTGCAAAAGATGAAAGAAACTGCGGAAGCCTATCTGGGTGAAACCGTCGAGCAGGCCGTGATCACCGTACCGGCCTACTTCAACGACGCCCAGCGTCAGGCAACCAAAGATGCCGGCAAGATCGCCGGTCTTGACGTACTGCGCATCATCAACGAGCCGACAGCGGCCGCACTCGCCTACGGGCTTGAGAAAAATGATGGCCGCACAATCGCTGTTTACGATCTGGGCGGCGGTACGTTCGACGTGTCGATCCTGGAAATTGGTGATGGCGTCTTCGAGGTTAAATCCACCAATGGTGATACCTTCCTCGGCGGTGAAGACTTTGACATGCGTCTGGTCGACTATTTCGCCGATGAATTCAAAAAGGATCAGGGCATCGACCTGAAGGGTGACAAGCTTGCGCTGCAGCGCCTTAAAGAGGCCGCTGAGAAAGCCAAGATTGAGTTGTCCTCCTCTTCACAGACCGAAATCAATCTGCCGTTCATCACAGCCGACCAGTCGGGCCCCAAACACCTGACCATGAAGCTGACCCGCGCCAAGTTCGAAAGCCTTGTCGACGATCTGATCAAGCGCACTGTCAAGCCGATGGAAGCTGCGCTGAAAGATGCCGGCATCAAGGCTGGTGAGTTCGATGAAGTGGTTCTGGTCGGCGGCATGACCCGCATGCACAAGGTTCAGGAAACCGTGAAGAACTTCTTCGGCAAGGACCCGCACAAGGGCGTAAACCCGGATGAAGTCGTCGCCATGGGCGCGGCCATTCAGGGTGGTGTTCTGCAGGGCGATGTTAAAGACGTGCTGCTGCTCGATGTCACGCCATTGTCGCTCGGCATCGAAACGCTGGGCGGTGTTTTCACCCGCCTGATCGACCGCAACACCACGATCCCGACCAAGAAATCGCAGACCTTCTCCACCGCCGATGACAATCAGGCCGCGGTGACGATCCGCGTCGGTCAGGGTGAGCGTGAAATGTTCGGCGACAACAAGCTGCTCGGTCAGTTCGACCTGGTTGGCATCCCGCCGGCACCGCGCGGTATCCCGCAGATCGAAGTCACCTTCGACATCGATGCCAACGGTATCGTCAACGTCAAGGCGCAGGACAAGGGCACCGGCAAGGAGCACGAGATCCGCATCCAGGCATCCGGTGGCCTGTCCGACGACGAGATCGATCAAATGGTCAAGGATGCCGAGGCCAATGCCGAGGCAGACAAGCAGCGTCGTGAGACCGTCGAAGCCAAGAACCAGGCTGAAAGCCTGATCGATTCAACCGAAAAATCGCTGGCAGAGCATGGCGATAAGGTTGAGGCTGAAGACAAGCAGGCAATCGACGATGCGCTGGCCGCCTTGAAAGAGGAAGTCGGCAAGGAAGAACCCGATGGTGAGGCCATCACGGCCAAGACCCAGGAGCTTGCCCAGGCATCCATGAAGCTTGGCCAGGCGATCTATGAGGCGACGCAAGCCGAAGAAAGCGCCGCCGCGGAGGCTGATGCCGCCGCCGACGCCAATGAAGATGTCGTTGACGCCGATTTCGAAGAAATCGACGACGATGATGAAGACCAGAAAAAGTCTGCCTGATCAGGCATGAGTTTGCCCGCGTAGGCCGATCTGGTTTACGCGGGTTGCATCCAAATTCCAGGGGTGACTGGTTCGATGGCCAAAGCCGACTTTTATGAAACACTAGGCGTCCCAAACAGTGCCGATGAAAAGGCACTGAAAAGTGCCTACCGCAAAATGGCGATGAAGTATCATCCGGACAAAAACCCGGGTGACTCGGCCGCCGAGCAGAAGTTCAAGGAAGTCAACGAAGCCTACGAAACTTTAAAAGACCCGCAAAAGCGGGCCGCCTACGACCGGTTTGGCCATGCAGCCTTTGAAAATGGCGGTATGGGCGGCGGCGGCCCCTTTGGCGCCGCTGGCGCTGGCGGCTTTTCCGATATTTTCGAAGACATATTCGGCGAGATGATGGGCGGCGCAGCGCGCGGTCGTCGCCAATCCTCCGGTGGCCGCGAGCGCGGCGCCGATCTGCGCTACAATTTGGAAATATCGCTGGAAGAGAGCTTCCAGGGCAAGACCGCGCAGATCCGCGTGCCAACGTCAAAAACCTGTGACGTCTGCAACGGATCAGGGGCAAAGCCCGGTTCCAGCCCAACCACATGCACAACTTGTAATGGCGTCGGCCGCGTGCGCGCCGCTCAGGGCTTCTTCTCCATCGAACGCACCTGCCCGACCTGTAATGGCCGCGGCGAGATCATCACCGATCCCTGCACGGCCTGTTCCGGCCAGGGCCGGGTGACCGAAGAACGCTCACTGTCGGTCAACATCCCGGCCGGTATTGAAGATGGGACACGCATTCGCCTCGCCGGTGAAGGCGAAGCCGGTTATCGCGGCGGCCCGGCTGGCGATTTATACATTTTCATCTCCGTCAAGCCGCATGAATTCTTCCAGCGCGACGGTGCTGATCTGTTCTGCAAAGTCCCGCTGTCCATGACAACGGCAGCGCTCGGCGGCTCGTTTGAAGTCACGACACTCGACAGCACGCAATCACGGGTCAAAGTGCCCGAAGGCACTCAATCGGGCAAACAATTCCGCTTGAAAGGCAAGGGCATGCCGGTCATGCGCCAAACGGCCATGGGCGATCTCTACATCCAGATCAGCGTGGAGACGCCGCAAAACCTGTCGAAGCGCCAGCGCGAATTGCTGCGCGAATTTGAAGAGATCTCGGCGAAGGAAAACTCGCCGCAATCCTCCGGTTTCTTCAATCGGATGAAAGATTTCTTCGATCTTGGCGAGTGAACAAAAGGCTGAAACACGCACAAGCCGATTAAAGCACCGGCTCTCTGACCAGGTACGCTTTATGGGCGCTTTGGTCAGGGCGCCGCGCAACATCGGTGCCGTTGCGCCATCCTCGCGCCGTCTCGCTAAACAAATGGCAAGTTTCATCGACCGCCACAGCACCGCGCCCGTTCTTGAACTGGGGCCGGGCACCGGCGCCATCACCAAGGCGATCCTGACCCATTTGAGCCAGCCCGATCGGCTCATCTGCCTGGAACATGAACCATCCATGTGTCGTCGCCTTAGCGCCCGCTTTCATGGGATTACGATTGTTGAGGGCGATGCGTTTAACCTGGGCGCCATCGACCAATTGGCTGAATGTGAGGCGTTCGATTGTGTCGTTTCTGGCCTGCCGCTTTTAAACTTTACCCCCGCCGCGCGCATCAAGCTGCTGCGCGATGCGCTTGACCGGCTGCAACCGGGCCGCCCCTTTGTCCAATTCAGCTATGGGGTCGCGCCGCCAATCGCGGTCGACGACATGGCGATCACGCGGACGGTGTCGCCCTGGATCATGAAAAATCTGCCCCCTGCGCGGATCTGGTCCTATGTGCGGGTCGAACCGACCCTATAACTGACGGGGATTTGAAAAAAACCGCAATTGGAACAAACCCATGAAAGTCCTGATTTTCGCCGGCTCCCTGCGTTCAGGCTCGCTCAATGTGAAGCTGGCCCACGCGGCAACAAAGGTCCTTGCTGAGCAAGGCGCTGAAACGACCTACATTAATTTGGCCGACTATCCGATGCCGATCTATGATGATGACGAGAAATCGGAGCATGGCGTGCCGGCCAACGTCAGCCGCCTCGGCAACATCATGGCCGCCAATGACGCGCTTTTCCTTGCTTCGC
>JBCCRB010000314.1:0-3978 GCA_039208465.1 Pseudomonadota bacterium | reverse complement strand
GGCCTGGCGCCCGTCCATGGCCACGTAAACGCGTGCGGCGCGCATCAGCGTTAGTTCGCCGCGCAGCCCATCGACGCCCAATTGCAGGCAAAGAGCGGAGATGTTGTGCAGGACTTCTTCCGGCAAATCCACGTTATCAAGGCGGGTGCGCGCGAGAAGAATGCGCTCGCGGATCGCCATGTTCTCTTTATGCCATGAAGCGCAAAAGGCGGCCGGATCGCGTTCGAACAGGTCGCGGCGCTTTAACACTTCAACGCGTTCTGCCACGGATGTCGGCGAGGTCACGGTGATGGAAATGCCAAACCGATCGAGCAATTGTGGTCGCAGTTCGCCTTCTTCGGGGTTGCCGCTGCCGACGAGGACAAACCGGGCCGGGTGGCGGACACTCAGGCCTTCACGCTCGACCACGTTCCAACCGGATGCTGCGACATCCAACAGCAGGTCGACAATGTGGTCTTCCAGCAAATTGACTTCATCAATGTAAAGGAAGCCGCGATGGGCATTGGCCAACAATCCAGGCTCAAATGCTTTGACACCGGCAACCAGTGCGCGTTCGAGGTCGAGTGCGCCACACACGCGGTCTTCGGTTGCCCCAAGCGGCAAGTCGACGACCGGCGCTATAAAATTTTCCGGCGCAACAGCGTTCGATGAATCGGTGGGATTGCAAACGCGGCAGACATCGACCGGGTTTTCCGGCGTGCAATTATACCGGCAGCCAGGACGCTTTTCGATTTCTGGCAACAACGCGGCGAGCGCACGAATGGCGGTCGTTTTTCCGGTGCCGCGATCCCCAAATGCCAGCACACCGCCCAGGGTCGGATCGATTGCCGCCATGAGCAAAGCCCGCTTGAGCTGCTCTTGTCCGACAATTGCGGCAAATGGGAATATGTCTGTCATAGGTGTCACCATTAACTGTCAAGTATAATTGACACTCCGCCGAATGCAATGGCCTAAACACCACAAAAGCAGCACGAATTTCGCTGCGTTATACCTTCGTCTATCGTTACGTTATTCGTCCTGCCGCTCCTCGCTAATGCGCTGCGATCGTCGTATATTGTGTGTAGGAGACCCCATGGTTGGGTCTTGGAGGCGATATGACAGGGCGCCGGGATCGTTCCAATGGAGCAGGGGACGACGGAACACCAAGCGGATTTGGTTCTGCCCGGGTTTCCGGCAACGGGACAGGTGGGCCCGATTTTTCGCAGTCTGAAGCACTCAAGCGCGCCATCGAGCATCATGTGATCCCAACCGTTGGTGCCTCAGAGGCCGCGCATTTGGTGCCAGGCCTCGATGCCGACAGTTTTTACGCCATGCTGCTGGATAGTGATGACACCAAGCTGCGCACCGTTGTGCCAACGCTGATCGAGCATGATGTCAGTTTTGAAGATTTTTACGATGTTCTCCTGCAGCCAGTCTTTGAACGCATGCAGGCCGATTGGTTTTCCGATGCGGTTGATTTTCTGTCGATCGATCTTGCCAGCGCGCGCGTTCAGATGATCTGCAATTCGCTAATCCAGCAACGGCTCGACCGGCGCGGCGCAGGGCGCGAGGATGGCCGCACGGTGCTGCTCGCCAATTCGTCCGAGGATACGCACACGATGGGCATGTATGTCGTGCGGGCGCTGTTCCTTGAAGCGGGATGGGTTGTCGATGGCGGCGCGCATATTTCGCCAAAGGCTGGCCTTTACGAAACCATTGGAACGTCACGCTACGATCTTCTGGCCCTGTCGAGCGGCTATAAAGGCAAAGCGTTCGTGCGCGATGTTGTAGCGCGAGCACGGCGGGCTTCGCTCAATGATGAGTTGGCTGTTTGCGTCGGTGGGCCGTCGGTGGCGCGCACGCCGACTGATTTTTCAGATGTCGGGGCCGATGTTGTAGCAGATCAGCCAAATATCGCGGTCACCGAATCGACGCAGTTGGTCCCCCTTCCTGGCCACCGGTTCCATCAATGATCGTATAGGCGCTGTTGAACCAGTGTTCCTCCAAATTGCTGCCAGGTCCGATCCGATCAATGACAGCAAAGCGGCCAGGCGCGAACAGTGGCGTCAGTACGCCGTGCCATGTGTTGGCGAAAAAGTTGACGGCCTGTCCCGGCGCGGTGACAAAAGCTTCCGGTGTCGCCGGTTTCCCGTTCTCATCGCGGGCAACGATGACCAGAAACGGCTTTTCGGTCATCGGAATAAAGCACTGGCTGCCAAGCGGATGGCGTTCGACCATGTCGAGCGTATAGGGAAGGGGGCGTGGTTCGGCGTCGAATAGCGAAAGGCCGATTGTCCCTTCCTCATCGAGCACTTGGAACGTGGCGCGGTCGTGAAAACGCCCGCACAGGCCCTGATTGATCAGCTTGTCGGGTTCGCCGGCAGCCTCAATAATTTCGCCAAAGGGCGCGAAAGCTTGCGCGTTCAGCGGCTGCGCCTCGATGATCGCCGACATCAGTCGGCCATGCCGAAAAAGCGCAGGCGGCTGACACCGCCATCCGGATACATGTTGAAGCGCACATGGGTCACCGAACCGAGATCGGCAAAGTGTTCAAACACATGCTCGGAATTGGCCGTCAGTTTCTGTTCGAGCATGAGTTCGCGCCAGAACATGGAATCGGTGACCAACGCCTCAGCCAAGAGGTCACCGAAATTGCGCATATCGGCTGCCTGAATTGAGCAGCGATCGGGAAAATTGCCTTTAAAATGCAAAGTATCGACGATAGCCCGTGAAATCTTGCCGCGTGCGCCAAGCGCGATGATGATCCAGTCATAGCCTGGTTCACGGCGGCGGCGTGTCTCCCACGCATCGCCCATATTGTGGGCGCGGCCAGGGGCCAGAATGCGCTCGTAGGCGCCATAATGGGCATCGGAATAGGCCAAAATGCGCCCGCCATTGAGGCTGGCGGCCAGATCGATTTCCTGGTCCTTCAACGCTGGATTCAATTCAGGCACACCGTAGACGCGCAGCCTGGCAACCCCGCCATCGGGAAAAATGTGCAGGCGCAAATGGGTCCAGGTTTCGAAGTTCTCGCAGACAAAGAAGTGATGATCGCTGGCGGTCAGCGGTTTGTGCGCAAGCACCTTGACCCAGCGGCTGCTGTCATCGGGATCGCCATCGGGTGAATAGGTCGCTTCGATCAGGCACGCCGGGGCGTAATTGCCGGTAAAGTGCGCGGTGTCGACGTCAAAGCCGAGAATACGGCCGGGCGCGGCCAAGCGAATAACCGCGTGGTCATGCCCGCCATCGCGCCGGCGCCGTGTTTCCCAACCGTCCATCCATTTGCCGTTCTCATCGAACTTGTCGGGAAAGAAGACCGGTGTGCTGTCGTGCAGCATCCGCTCCAAGGGGGCGAAAAACTGGTCGGTGGCATAGATCGGCTTGGCGCCGAGACCGGCGGAGGCCAGATTGATGCCGGTGCGCACGAAAAGCGGCTTGCTTGGTTCCAGAGATTCTATCGTTGGCATGTCATACTCTTATCATGCGGGCAGGATGGATTGCAGGCGCAATTGCGCGATGCGTTCGACCTGGCGGCATGCTTCGTCAAATTCAATGTCGGTCGTATGGGCGATACGCCGATCAAAGGCGTCCAATATACCTTTTTTGTCATGATCGCGCACGGCAATGATGAAAGGGAAGCCATGCTTGTGCGTGTAGGCGGTGTTCAGTTCTGTGAACTTGGCCCGCTCCTCATCGGTCAGCGCATCAAGGCCGGCTGAGGCTTGTTCAGCGGTTGAGTCAGCCGTCAGGTGCTCCGCCGCGGCCAGCTTGCCAGCCAGATCCGGGTGGGCGCGCAGCACATCCAGCCGTTGCTCTTTGGACGCGGCGCGAAATTGGCGCGCCAGGGCGCTGTGCAGGCCATCGGCATGATCATGGGCCGGGCCGAGTTCCGTTTCATAGGCGCGCTCGGCGATCCAGGGCGAGTGTTCAAAGATGCCGCCATAGGCTTTGACGAAGGCCGCTTTGTCCATTTGCGACGGGCGATCATGGGCATGCGGG
>JBCCRB010000313.1:0-3981 GCA_039208465.1 Pseudomonadota bacterium | reverse complement strand
CTTCAACTGGGCTCGCATGGTGGCGATATTCTCGTACGTCCATTCCTTCGGGTGGACCTTGTTCTGCATGGCCGCGTTTTCCGCCGGCATGCCGAATGCGTCCCAACCCATGGGGTGCAGCACGTTGTGGCCTTTGGCACGCATGTAGCGCGCCACTACATCGCCCATCGTGTAGTTGCGCACATGGCCCATATGAATCCGTCCCGACGGGTAGGGAAACATTTCCAAGACGTAGTAGCGCGGGCGTGGATCATTATTGTCTGTTTCAAACAATTTGGCATGATCCCATGCCTTCTGCCACTTGGGTTCTGCGGCGCGCGGATTATATCGTTCAGCTGACATGTATTTTTGTGGCCGTTGGATGCTGATGAAGGCCTCGAATAGGTCGGACGTGCCCACCTTTTCGAGGCTGTCGAAAGTCGGGCATCTCATGCAATCAATGCGCGTGCGCGTCAATATGCAGTGTTTCTGGCCAAGGAGCTCTTATGCAATCTGAAAACAGCACCATTGCCGAACCCGGCGCCCGGTATCGGGCTATCTTGGACGAAGTGCATGAAGCACATGCGGGCGCAAAGTTGGCCGCCCCGTCAACTGAACTGATCGCGGTGACCAAAACGCACGAAGCTGATGCAATCCGGCCGGTGTTGGAAGCGGGATGCCGGGTTTTTGGCGAGAACCGGGTGCAGGAAGCTGCCGCCAAATGGCCGGCGCTGCGCGATGATTATCCAGATATCGAACTGCATTTGATCGGACCGTTGCAATCCAACAAGGCGGCGCAGGCGGTTGCCCTCTTTGATATTATCCAAAGCGTTGATCGCCCAAAGATAGCCAAGGCCCTTGCTGAAGAGATGGAAAAACAAGGCCGGCACATCCCGGTGTTGATCCAGGTAAACACGGGCCTTGAACCGCAAAAGGCCGGTGTGGTGCCTTATGAGGTGCCCGCCTTTGTCGATCAATGCGTGAAAGAGCATGGCCTGGATGTGCGCGGTCTGATGTGCATACCGCCGTTCGATGAGAATCCAGGACCGCATTTCGCCTTGCTGCGCAAATTGGCAGAGGAAGCCAATTTACCGGTTCGCTCAATGGGCATGTCGGGTGATTATAAGCCGGCTATTGAGTTTGGAGCGACGCATGTTCGGGTGGGGTCGGCCATTTTTGGCTCACGTCAGTAACAAGCGCGTTATAGCGACAATTCGATACGGTTTTTTCACGCTTTACACCTGACATTCACCGGTAAATCGGCAATTGTGCCGGTAATTATTGCTTGGTGCAGGGGAGTACTTCATGTCTTTTTCCAGGGGTAAAGGTGCGGCCGCATTTGCGGTTGCTCTGTCTTTTGGCGTGCAACCGGCTTTAGCGGCTGCTTGTGGTAACAATTCCAGCGGGTTCGAAGCTTGGAAATCGTCTTTTGCCAATGAGGCCCGGTCTGCCGGCGTTGGCAATAAGGGACTGCAAGCCTTGTCGCGGGCATCCTATGCTTCGAAAACGATTGCTGCTGATCGCAACCAAAAATCGTTCCGCTATTCGCTGGACCGGTTCATGCAGGTGCGTGGCTCAGCGACCATTGTTCGTCAGGGCATTGCCGAGAAGCGGCGCAATGCTGGATTTTACCAGCGGCTGGAATCCCGTTATGGCGTGCCAGCTGGTGTCCTGATTGCCATCCATGGCATGGAAACTGCCTTTGGTGGCTATATGGGTAACGCCAATGTTGTCTCAGCGATCACCACGCTGGCTTATGATTGCCGTCGCCCTCACTTTTTCAAGCCGCACGCGATTGCAGCGCTGAAATTGGTTGATCGTGGCGTGTTGTCGGCCAATTCACGGGGCGCGATGCATGGCGAATGGGGTCACACGCAGTTTCTGCCTGGCAATGTGATCAAATATGCTGTCGATGGCGATGGAAACGGACGGATCGATCTTGCGCGGTCCAAGTCCGATGCGTTGGCGTCAACCGCCAATTTCCTGCGCGCGCATGGTTGGCGCCCCGGTGCTGGTTATCAAAAAGGACAGCGCAATTTCCGCGCCATTAAGGGGTGGAATGCGGCTGGCGTCTACCAGCAGGCGATCGCCATCATGGCCAAGCAGATCGACGAAGGCTAAGCCCAGATTGCCACAAAGAAAAAACCGCCTGCACGTTGTGCAGGCGGGTTCCATTCGACCCGTCGCTGAATAGCGCTCAGTCTTCTTTTACGTTCAACACCTGGCGACCGCGATACATGCCTGTTTTCAGGTCTATGTGATGCGGCCGGCGAAGTTCACCTGATGCCTTGTCTTCAACGTAGCTCGGGTTCTTCAATGCGTCTGTCGAACGGCGCATGCCGCGTTTTGCGCGGGTCACTTTTCGCTTCGGTACAGCCATGTTTCCAACTCCAGTTAAACCGCATGACGGGCGGATCCTGCCAATCGGACCGGCTCATACTTCCATCATGCCTCGGAAAGTGAGGCGCACATACACAATCATGAGGCGCTTGAGAAGGTGGGTTGGCGAAAAAATTACGATGTGACGCAACCGACATAAGCGCCGGACTGGCGGGCGCGTCTTTCAACGACACTGGCAACGCGGTTCATGCCAGCGCTTGGCCTTGCCGGATCGCGGGCGATCGGGTTTGGCAGCGTAACCGCCAGAAGTGCAGCTTGGCGGCGGGACATGGAATTGGCCTCACGGTTGAAATGGTGGGGTGCGGCGGCTCCGATCCCGTAAATACCGTCGCCCCATTCGGCGATGTTGAGATAGATTTCCATGATCCTGTGTTTCGGCAGCACCAGATCGATCCATAGGGCGAGTGGGATTTCGATGGCCTTTCGGATGTAGGAACGCCCACCCCATAGGAATAGGTTTTTGGCCGTTTGCATGGTGATCGTCGATGCACCGCGGGTACGCTCGCCGGCAAGGGCCGCTTCGACAACTACGCGTAACTCACCCAAATCAATGCCTCTGTGCCGGCAGAATTGTCCATCTTCTGACATGGTGACGGAGCGGATGAGGTTGGGGCTGATCTCTTCCAGATCATACCAATCGCGTTCAAATGATTGAAAGGTCAGCGTGTCGGCGATCATCAGTGTGGAGACCGGCCGTACCACATCAAACCTGTAAAGAACGGTAAGAAGCAGGGGGATTGAAACAATGACAGCAAACACAATCGCCGTACGGGCGACCAGTTTTCGCCAATTGAGATGGCGGATACGCTGCCATAGTCTTGGGCGGCGCTTTGTTGCCTTGCTCTGGTTTGCTTTTTTGCCGGTTGATTTGGCCAATGTAATACAGTCCCGGCTCCGCAATCGGTTGAAGCTTCCCCTTGGTCACTCGACCAGGATGCCGCATTCGGCTTTATAACGAGAAGATCATCAATCAAAGACTGGGAATCATGAATCATATTTCAAGCGCTGATTTTCTGACGCATCTGAAAAAGACCGGCGATATGATCAGCGCACATTTGGAACAGGTGTTGTCAACGCCCGAGAGCGATGTTGCGGCGTCTGTGCCGGTGCGCCTGATCGAAGCCATGCGTCATGGGGTTCTCAACGGTGGCAAACGACTTCGCCCCTTTTTGGTTTTAGAGACGGCGCAATTGTTTGATGTCGAGCCTGCCGCGGTGATGAATGTCGCTGCCGCGCTGGAATGCATCCATTGCTATTCCTTGATCCATGATGATCTGCCCTCGATGGATGATGATGATCTGCGACGGGGCAAACCCACGGTGCATGTTGCTTTTGACGAAGCAACGGCGATCCTGGCTGGTGATGCGCTGCTGACGCTCGCCTTTGATCTGGTGGCGCAAAGCTCAACGCTCGATCCCGATCAGAGTCTTTCTTTGGTGCGGGCGTTGTCGCAGGCGGCGGGGCTTCACGGCATGGTTGGTGGGCAGATACTTGACCTTGAGCATGAACATCAATCAGCCGACGCTGAGATGATCACACAGATCCATGCGATGAAAACAGGCGCACTTATCCGCTTCGCCTGCGAGGCTGGGGCGATTTGCG
>JBCCRB010000312.1:0-3998 GCA_039208465.1 Pseudomonadota bacterium | reverse complement strand
TCTGGCGCGCCGCGCGCTCGATTACCTGGTTGGCTTTACCCTATCGCCGGTGCTGTGGCGCAAACTGCCGGGCGCACGTTCGGCCGGCCGGGTGCAATCGGTCACCCTGCGCCTGGTCTGTGACCGCGAAGTGGAGATTGAGAATTTCAAGCCGGAAGAATATTGGTCGGTTATCGCCACCTTGAAAGCGCCGGACGGAACGATCTTTGAGGCGCGCCTGTCGGCTTTTGACGGCGACAAGATCACCAAAATGTCGGTTAAGACTGGCGATCAGGCCAATGCGATCAAGGCCATGCTCGAAGCGGCCGATTTTTCGGTGGCCTCGGTTGAAGCCAAGCCGCTCAAGCGCAATCCGCCACCGCCCTTTACGACATCCACCTTGCAGCAGGCTGCGTCCGGTAAGCTGGGCTTTGCCCCGGCGCGCACGATGCAAATCGCCCAGCGGCTTTATGAGGGGATCGATATTGGCGGCGAAACCGCCGGTCTGATCACCTATATGCGGACCGATGGTGTGCAGATGGCGCAAGAGGCGATTGCCGGCGCCCGCGATGCCATCAAAGACAAGTTTGGCGCCAATTTTGTGCCCGATAAGCCGCGCGCTTACTCGTCAAAGCAAAAAAACGCGCAGGAAGCACACGAAGCGGTGCGGCCGACTGATTTCACGCGCACGCCCGAGGATCTGAAATCCGTCCTGAGTGATGAGCAGTTTAAACTTTACGAACTGATCTGGCGCCGTGCGATCGGCAGCCAAATGGAAGCGGCGCAGCTTGAGCGGACCACCGTGACGATCGATGCCGCAGGTGGCGGTAAACAAGCGGAATTGCGCGCCTCGGGCACAGTTGTCGTGTTTGACGGTTTCCTGGCCGCCTATACAGAGCACAAGGATGATTCAAAGCGCGACGATGACAGTGACGACGATAGCGACAAGCGGCTGCCGGCCTTGTCGCGCGGCGATGTTACTCCACGCGACAAGATTGACGCAAATCAGCATTTTACCGAACCGCCGCCGCGTTATTCGGAAGCCTCGCTGATCAAGAAGATGGAAGAGTTGGGCATTGGCCGGCCTTCCACCTATTCGGCCACCTTGTCGACGTTGAAAGACCGCGAATATGTGCGGCTTGAAAAACGGGCCCTGCATCCGGAAGCCAAAGGCCGGTTGGTCACAGCGTTCCTGCAGGATTTCTTTGAGCGCTATGTGGAATATGATTTCACGGCCGGTCTTGAGGAAAAACTCGACTTGATTTCGGACGGCAAACTGGCCTGGAAAGATGTGTTGCGCGATTTCTGGCAGGAGTTTTCCGCCCATGTCGATCAGACCAAGGAATTGCGGATTACCAACGTGCTCGATGCGCTGAACGAACGGTTGGAGCCGCTGGTCTTTCCGGCGCGCGAAGACGGTTCTGACCCGCGCATTTGCCCGCGCTGCGGCACCGGTAATTTGAGCCTGAAGCTCGGCAAGTTCGGCTCTTTTGTTGGCTGCTCGAACTATCCGGAGTGCAATTACACCCGCCAATTGGGCCAGGAAGGCGAAGGCGATGCCGCCGAAGCCAGCGATGGTCCGAAGGTACTCGGCAAGGACCCGTTCACCGAGGAAGAGATCACGCTGCGGACGGGACGTTTTGGCCCTTATGTGCAGCGCGGTGAAGGCAAGGAAGCCAAGCGCGCCAGCCTGCCCAAGGGCGATGCATGGAAGCCGGCTGAAATCGACCATGAAAAGGCGCTGGCGCTTCTGGCGCTGCCGCGTGACATTGGCGAACATCCCGAAACCGGCAAGATGATCTCTGCAGGTATCGGCCGTTACGGGCCGTTTGTCTTGCATGACGGCAAATATGCCAATCTGGAAACCGTCGAGGATGTTTTCTCGGTGGGCCTCAACCGGGCGGTCTCGATCATCGCCGACAAGGCTGCGAAGGGTGGTGGCCGCGGGCGTGGCCAGGCGGCTGCGGCGCTGAAAGAACTTGGCGAGCACCCGGAAGTGGGTGGGCCGGTCACGGTGCGCGATGGGCGGTACGGGCCTTACGTCAATCATGGCAAGATCAATGCGACGATCCCGAAAGGCACCGATCCCATGTCGGTTGATCTGCCGATGGCGGTTAAATTGATCGCCGCGCGCGCTGAAAAGGCCGGCAAGAAGGTCACTGGCACGAAGAAGAAAACCGCAGCCAAGAAGACAACCACAAAGAAAAAGACGGCCAAAAAAGCTAGCGCCGATGGCTAAGGCGGCCAAGCGGCGCGGCCTGCCCACGCGCGAGGCGATCGTCAATTTCGTGCGGGAGAACCCGCAACTTGCCACCAAGCGTGACATTGCAAAAGCCTTCAATCTGAAGGGCGATGACCGCGTTGCGCTCAAGCACTTCCTAAAGGAACTTGAGGCAGACGGCGTGTTTCAGCGGCGCGGCAAGCGCTTTGCCGAACAGGGCGCCCTGCCCCCGGTCGCCGTTTTAACCGTCACCGGCCGCGACGGCGATGGCGGCCTGATTGCCCGGCCGATGGAATGGGATGAGCGCGAAAACGGCCCGGCGCCGATCATCGCCATCTCGGTGCCGAAAAAGCCGTCCGCCAAATTGGTGATCCCCGGCGTTGGCGACCGGGTGCTGGCGCGGATCGGCCCACCAAACGAGGATGGCGGGCGCACCGGCCGTGTTATCAAGCGGCTTGAAAAGCGCAAGCAGGCAATCCTCGGTGTCGTGCGCAAGGCGGCGGATGGCTACCGGATCGAACCGACCGAGCGCAAACAGGATGAGCTGATGGTGGCGCGCGATGGGCTCGGGGGCGCCAAGCCCGGCGACCTCGTCGAAATCAGCGTTGTCAAACGTGGCCGCTACGGATTGGCCCACGCGCAGGTGGAAAACGTCATCGGGTCGCTGACATCGGAAAAAGCGGTGTCGATGATTGCGATCCATGCGCATGGTATCCCGCATGTCTTTGCCGAAGATGTTTTGGCGGAAGCAGCGGCACAGGCGGCAATTACCAGCGCCGACGGCAGCCGAGAAGATTGGCGCGATGTGCCCCTGATCACCATCGATCCGGAAACCGCCAAAGACCATGATGACGCGGTCTATGCCGAGCCGGATACGGAACCGGGCAATAGCGGCGGGCATGTCGTGACCGTCGCCATTGCCGATGTCGCGCTTTATGTGCGCCCGGGCAGCGCGATGGATCGCGAGGCGCTCAAGCGGGGCAATTCGGTCTATTTTCCCGATCGGGTGGTGCCGATGCTGCCGGAGCGTATTTCCAACGATCTTTGCTCCCTTCGTGAACTGGAAGATCGACCCGCTTTGGCTGTGCGCATGGTATTTGACGCACACGGCCATAAAATCCGGCACAGTTTCCACCGCATTCTGATGCGCAGCCACGCCAAACTTGCCTATGAGCAGGCGCAGGCGGCGATTGATGGCGCGCCAGACGACAAGGCAGCGCCGCTGCTCGAAACGATCCTGAAGCCCCTGTGGGCGGCTTATAGGTGCCTGTTAAAAGGCCGCGAAAACCGGCAACCGCTGGAGCTTGATCTGCCCGAGCGCAAGATCGTTCTGAGCGACGATGGCACCGTCGATAAGGTTGTCGTGCCGCCAAGGCTCGATGCGCACAAGCTGATCGAGGAAATGATGATCCAGGCCAATGTGGCCGCGGCAGAGACCTTGGAGAAGGCGCGTCAATTGCTGGTCTATCGCGTCCATGATTCGCCGGCGCTCGCCAAACAGGAAGCGCTGCGCGAGTTCCTGCAAACGTTGGACATTCCGCTGGCGCGCGGCGCCCAGCTTCGGCCCTCATCGTTCAATGCCATTTTGAGCCGTGTTGCCGAAACCGAGCATGCGCCACTGGTCAACGCCGTTGTGTTGCGCTCACAAAGCCAGGCGGAATATGCGCCGGACAATTACGGGCATTTTGGCCTGAATTTGCAGCGCTATGCGCATTTTACCTCGCCGATCCGGCGGTATGCCGATCTGATCGTGCACCGCGCGCTGATCAAGGCGTTGGCGCTCGGCGATGGCGGCGAT
>JBCCRB010000311.1:0-3998 GCA_039208465.1 Pseudomonadota bacterium | reverse complement strand
CGGTGATCTCGCGCTATATGCGCGCCTTTGCACGCTCACCCTATGCGATGGGCACCTATTCAGGTTTTGCCGGCTTTGCCGCATCCGATGCCGGCCTGCAGCGGCGTGAAGAGATCCGTGATCTGCTGGCTTTTCTGCCGACCGATCTTGGCAATACGATGCGGCGCAGCATCCAGCGCCGTTCGGTTTTGACCGGTAATCTGACGCTCGCCGGATTTTATGACATGTCTGAGGCGATGCCGCCGGTCGGCCAGCCGAATGCGCTTGTTGATGCGATCATCGGGCTTGAAGAGCGCGGTGAACGCGAGACGATGGGCAAATTGCGCCAGATCGATGAAGCATCCCTGCCAAGCGCGGATCGTGATTTGTTGCGCGCGGCCAAGCGGGTGTTCTCCGAATTTGAATCGCTAGACGGTGCGCCGGATATGGTCATGTCGACCGCCGAAGACAGGATGCGCGCCGGGATGGCGCCGTCGGCCGATGACACCCCGGCGATCGATGACAGTCATTTTAGCGCGATCGAAGGTGATCTGAAACGCCTGTCGGAACGGGTGGACGCGCTCGGCATCGGTGACATCACAAATGGAGATACCCCATGAAGGTTCAAGCGGCGCCAGAGCTTTTGACGCGGGGAATGGGCGGCGAGAAATCGCCGAACAAGGGTGATGGGACCGGTGGTGACAAGGCGGCGGCTTTCAGCGCCTTGCTTGAAACCGGCAAGGGGAAAGTGCCGGCGCGTGGCGCGCAGCCGATGGCCGAGGGTGGCGTGCCTGAGCCGGCCAACAAGGCTGACGAGCGCGCGCAGTCGGATGAAAAGGCGCTGAGCGACGAATTTCGTGTTCTTGCCGAGACAGTGGCGGATGTTGAAAATATCGATGTGGATGCCGCCTCGCGGGAGAGTGCTGATGATGCTGTGGTGATTGGATCGGAGGCGGATCAGGCGGTGGCTGGCGAACCCGACTTGATGGTTGTGCCGTCCGTTGCCGCGACGCCGGATACAATCAACGATGCTGCTAAGAAGGTGCTGGATGGTCAGGTTGAAGCCCCAACGGCCACAGTAAGCAGCGAGGCGGCTGCCATGGCCGTACCAAACGATCAAACGCCCGTTGCGGTGACCAGCATGGCGCTATTTTTCACCCTGACCAATTCGCTGCGGACGGCAGGTGGCAATTCGATGGAGGCACGGTCGACCAGTGGCAAAGCTATGGGTGATGCCATGCCCGCGCAGGGCCTGAAGGCAGGTTTGATGGGCACCGTCGAGCGGCTTGGTGACCTGTCATCGGTCTTGCCGTCTGCGCCGACACCCGGCTCGCTGCACACGCCAATGCGCGCTGAAGCAATGAGCGTGCTGGAAGGTCTGCGCGCGGCGCTTGCGCCATCTGCTGGTGAGGCGGCGAGCCCCCTCGTCGGCGGGACAATCCCATCCGGGGACAATATGGCAGCGCTTGCCAATAGTCTTGCGAACCTGACGCCGGTGACGAAACAGATACAATCAGCGCTGATCCAGCAGGTCGCTTCAGGCGATTTTGCCAGCAAGGTTGATGAGGTGATGCTTGCGCGCAATACGACCAATGCGCGGATCAACAATGGCGCGATTATGGTGACCTTGTCGCCGGCCAATCTGGGCGAGGTAACGATCAAGCTGGTCAATCGCGGTGATGTTGTTCAGATCGTGTTGCAAGCGAGCACGGATGAGGCGGCAGGGCAGATCATGCGCGACCGCGATACGATCACCGACCTTGTTCAAACGCTGGCCCGCAAGAGCGCCAACGTGGTGGTGCAGACCGGCGTGGAAACCGGTGACGGGCAAACAAGATCCCAGGAAGATGGCTCACGACGCGGCCAATCGGGTGATGAAGGGCGCCCACAATCGGATATGTTTAGTGCCGGGGGCGATGATCGAGGCGGCCGACAGCAGGATCAGGCCCCGCCTACCCATGCTGACCAATCGCCTGGCGGCGAAATCCTGATCTGAAAAATTGACGCGAGAGTCAAAATGTCGCCGTCAATTTAGACGCTGGCAAGACGCGTTTTGAGATTTCTGAGCGGCTTGCGGCCCGTTTTTACGCCCTGTGGCTGAAGACTGATTCGCCTCATTTGAGGTTTACGCTAAGAACCTTACGTCAGAAAATTCGCGTTTTGGTTGTGTTTACCGACCCGTGAATTGCGTAACTATCCGATATTTTGCAATTGGTTTCAGTGTTTGGGTGCTGCGCGTTGTATCCGCTGATAAATACAACTTATTAGTGTATCACCGAATGACGTTTCAGCGGTCGCGCGCGGCTACAATAATTTTGTGGCGATGCAAGGTGTGAAATCTCGCTGTTGTGAAAAACTCTGTCGGTTTGCGACTTCTAGTGCAGCGAATCACTCACTCGAAGGGGACAAGGGGATGATAGTCGTTGTCGATGAGCGTGAAATAGTGGTTAACGGTTACCACTCCATGTTTGAGCGTCTTGGTTATCCTACACTTGGTTTCAACACGCTGGGCTTCAAGAAATTTGCCGAAGATGGTCTCTCACATGACGATGAGGGGATCACGGCGGTTATCGTTGGCGCCTATGATGAAGATGTTTTTGATATTTATGCCTGGAAGTGCACTGCCGGCGTGCCGGTTATCGCCACGCTGGATCAATCGTCACTGACCACCACGCTGTCATGCTTTGACCGTGGTGCCGATGATGTGGTGCGCAAGCCGACCCATGCGCAGGAGATCATCGCTCGTATCGCGGCGATCCGCCGACGCGGTGCTGCGGCGCCTAGCTTCCATCAAATCCAGAATTTGACGATCTACCATGATGGGCGTGATCCGGAGATCGATGGTAAACCATTTCCGCTGCCGCGCCGCGAGCGCCGGGTTCTGGAATATCTGGCCAGCATTGGACGGCGGCGCGCGACACGCGAGCAGGTCTACAACGCGGTCTATGGCGTGATGGAGCAGAACATCGAGGAGAGCGTGGTTGAGAGCCATATCTCCAAGCTGCGCAAGAAGCTGAAATCGACGCTTGGTTTTGATGTGATCGATTCCAAGCGGTTCCTCGGCTACCGCCTCGTCGGCGACCGCGGCGATGGCCTTAACGCGGTCTCGCAGGCCCGCGCCGCGTAAGCCACGCGGCATCGGACGAGGTTCGGGCAAGCTTTGACGCTTACGATCAAAATCCAAACCAGGAGGATGCCGTGAGTTTATTTGGAATGATGCGCACTGGGGTCTCCGGCATGGAGGGTCAGGCGGGCCGTTTGTCGGCGATCGCAGACAATGTCGCCAATTCGGCGACGGTCGGTTACAAGCGGTTCGAAACGCTGTTGGTGACGCAAAGTGTCGATCAGTCGGGCGGCGAGCTTCACTATTCCGGCGGTGTCACGGCATCGACCCGGCAAATGGTTTCGCAGCAGGGCGTTTTCCAGTTTACGAATTCGGTCAGCGACCTAGCGATCAATGGCAATGGTTTCTTTGTCGTTGAAGGGCCAGGCAACACGCAGCTTCTGACCCGGGCGGGTGCTTTTGTGCCCAATGCCGAGGGCGAATTAGTCAATGCAGCGGGCAATTATCTTCTCGGCTATAGCTTCGATGCCGGTACGCCGTCGCCAACGGCCAATGGTTTTGCCGGGCTGGAGCGGGTGCAGATCGATGCCAGCGAATTGGTGGCGCAAGCATCTGACGCGGGCGACTTCACGTTCAACTTGCCATCGACCGCCGATGTAGTCACCGGCGACACGGCGCAAGACAATCTGGCGACATCGGAGTTTTCAGAAAAGACGTCCGTGACGGTCTATGACAATCTCGGCGCGCCAGTCCTGCTCGATATTTATTACACCAAGACCGCTGCCAACACATGGGAAGTAGCGGTTTACAACCAGGCTGACGCGGCCACCGGCACCGGCTTTCCGTACGCCAATGCTGCGCTCGCCACCGATACGCTGAGCTTTGACCCGGCCAATGGGGCGATTGTCGGCGCAACGCCGCTGCTTTCCGTGCCCGTGCCCAATGGCGCGACGGT
>JBCCRB010000310.1:0-4020 GCA_039208465.1 Pseudomonadota bacterium | reverse complement strand
TTGACGGCCACATACATCAGACGGTCTCCATGCGTTGAAGGCGTGTTGTGCGCGGAAGGCCAACGATGGCAGTGTCCGAGACCAGCACCAGATCGACGCCCCGCGGATAAAGGGTTGCGTTTTCGGCAAGCCGCTCGGCGAACTCATCGGGCAGCCCGGCAATCTCCAGATCGCCCATGCCGTCAATGCCCGGCCCTTCCAGGTGCAACCGCTGGCCGTGGCCAAACCCTTCAACTTGGACGAAGAGTGTGGTGGAACGGTCCGGATATTCCTGGCTGCCCAGCGCAAACATCATCAGCGGCGGCAATTTGGCTGGATTGGAAATCACGGCGAACATCGCCGCACCATGGTCATCCGTCACCGGCGCGCCGGTATGAAAGGCAATCCACCCGCGCATCGCGTCACTATCGCAGGCCTGATCAAACCAGACCGGGCTGTCGGCATCGGTCAGCGTGAGCAGCAATGCAGCGGTGGTCGGGTAAACCGGCTCGGGCGCCGCAGCGGCAAGGTCAGGCATCGCCATTATACTGCCCGGACGCGCCAAGGCCTGCATCACGGTCGTAAACGTGCGTTGCGCGGCATGGACGGGGTCAGCAAATCCGCCCGAAACAATTGTGCTCTGATCATCAGCCATCAATCATCACCCCGAACCATCGTGAAAAAGTCCACCTTAGTGGCCGCTGTTTCCGAAGCGCGCGCATGGTCCGCCTTGGCTTTCAGGGCAGCCAGCGGCGCGATCAGCTTTTCATCGATAACGGTGGCATGAGCGGGGTCTTGCGCAAGCGCATCGATGACAGCGGCCACCTTGGCCTTCGCCTTGTCACGCCCCATAATTACAGCATGGCCGACCGCGCCATTGTCGAGCTTGATGGTTGCGCGCGTAGCCGTCGCCTCGCCAA
The DNA here is from genome assembly GCA_039208465.1 of Pseudomonadota bacterium. Classification (GTDB taxonomy): domain Bacteria; phylum Pseudomonadota; class Alphaproteobacteria; order Rhizobiales; family Rhizobiaceae; genus JBCBDX01. Next base: position 3,121 of record JBCCRB010000310.1, on the reverse strand, counting down.
AATTGAACGGCGAACCTCCGCCCCCGATCCGCCCGCGCAGCGCGATCGTGCCGATCTCCGGCCCGCGAACAATCTCAAAGGAAGGATCAAGGCCGAGCGCCGACCAGGCCTTGGCAATATCCTTCCACTCGGCTTGCGCCAACGTGCCCATCAGGGCTTGGCGTTTTTGCAAATGGACGTCCATCTCTCACTCACTAATTCATCTATTTGTATAGACAACTATATGATTTCTGATACAGCTATCGAACGTCCATGACAAGCATATGACGGCAGATGGGATGACCATGAACCAACAGGCGACAATCGATCGGCGGCAAGGTGTGGCAATGTGGCGGCAGATCGCCGACATCATCCGCAATCAGGCTGCAGGTGAATTGGCTAGCGCTGACGGCAAGCTGCCGCCCGAGCATATTCTGGCAGAAAAATTCGGCTGCAACCGGCACACCGTCCGCGCCGCCATAAAATCACTCGTCGACGAGGGTGTCCTGCGCGCCGAACAGGGGCGCGGCACTTTCCTGCAACCGGCCAAACGCCTGACCTACCCGATCAGCCGCCGCACGCGCTTTACCGAAGGATTGGGCAGCCAAACCAGATCAATTGAGCGCATTCTGCTCGGCGCCGAGATTGAGCCAGCGCCCGATAGCGTGGCGACGCCGCTCAACCTCACGCCACAACAGCCGGCCTGGCGGCTGGAGACGCTCTCAAAAGCCGATGGCCGCGCCATCAGCCGGGCCACATCATGGTTCGACGCATCCCGCTTTACCCAGATGGGCGCCTTGTTTGCCCGACACCAGTCGACAACGAGGGCACTCCAGGCGCAAGGGATCTCCGACTACCACCGCCAGTCAACGCAGGTTGAAGCCATGCTGGCGCGCAATGATGATTTGGATGATCTTCAGCTATCGCCCGGTGCTGCCGTCCTGGTTACCCGTAGCGTGAATGTGGACCCGGCCGGTGAGCCCATCGAATTCGCCATCACGCGATTTGCCGCCGACCGTGTCACAATCGATATTGTGGATAGCCAAGCCGTCCCCGGCTGACCTAGCCCATGCGCGCTGAGGCGTACGCCCCCGGGCTTGCCGGGAAGACAACCACCTTGTTGCCATTGATGAAGGTGCGGTGCTGGACATGCGCATGAACGGCGCGGGCCAGCACCTGGCTTTCAACGTCCCGACCGACCGAAACATAATCAGCCGCACTTTGTGCATGCGTAACCCGGGCCGTATCCTGCTCAATGATCGGCCCCTCATCCAGATCGGCTGTCACATAATGCGCCGTGGCGCCGATCAGCTTTACGCCGCGCTCAAAGGCCTGCTTGTAAGGATTAGCGCCTTTGAAGCTCGGCAAGAAGGAATGGTGGATATTAATGATCCGCCCAGCCATTTGCGTGCACAGCGCATCGGACAGGATTTGCATGTACCGCGCCAGCACCACCAATTCGGCACCCGACGCATTGACTGCTTCCAAGAGCTTCGCTTCCGCCTCGGCCTTGTTTTCCTTGGTCACGTTAATGTGGTGGAACGGAATATCGTGGTTGGCGACGAGCTTCTGATAATCGAAATGGTTTGACACCACGCCGACAATATCGATCGGCAACGCCCCGATACGCCAGCGATATAACATGTCGTTGAGGCAATGGCCGAAGCGCGAGACCATGATCATCACCTTCATCGGCACCTCGGGATTGTGCAATTGATAGGTCATGCCAAAATTGGCCGCGGTGACCGCAAAATCCTTGCCCAGCTTCTCATCGCTGACGCCACCTTCTGAAATGAAGCTAACCCGCATGAAGAACATGCCGGTTATCGGATCGTCATATTGCGAGGAGTCGGTGATGTTGCACTCGTGTTCAGCAAGGAAATGCGCGATAGCGGCAACAATTCCACGCGTGGACTGGCACTGGACGGTAAGGACGTAAGCGGACATGGATCGTTCCCGGGTGATGCGCTGCGCTTCAATCGCAAAAATCAGCCGCGCGCAATTCCTATTTGCGTCATGGCTTACTCAAAGACGATTTCCGGCGCTTTCCGGCTGTTTTCATCAGCCAAGAGCCGCTCCAGAATAGCCGCTGCAATATCTTCATAGATGCGCGCATGCGCCCCATCTGGCTCACTGACGACAATCGGCGTTCCGGCATCCGAATGGGTCCGGATATCCATGTGCAACGGCACTTCACCAAGAAACGGCACGCCTAGCCTGTCTGCCTCTTCACGCGCGCCGCCATGGCCAAAAATGTCTGATCGTTCGCCGCAGGACGGGCACAGGAAATAGCTCATATTCTCCACGATACCGAGAATTGGCACTTCCACTTTATTGAACATGTTCAATCCCTTACGGGCATCAATCAACGCGATATCCTGCGGCGTCGACACGATCACCGCACCAGAAAGCGGCACTTGCTGCGACATGGTCAATTGCGCGTCGCCCGTGCCAGGCGGCATGTCGACGACAAGCACATCCAATTCACCCCACAAGACCTCGCGCAGCATCTGCGTCAGCGCCGAAATCACCATCGGGCCGCGCCAGACCATCGGCGTTTCTTCTTCGACCAGGAACCCGATCGACATCACTTTGACACCACTGCCAGACAGCGGATGGATCAGACGACCTTCCGAGGTAGGCTTGTCATCTTTAAGCCCCATCATCCGTGGCAGCGACGGGCCGTACACATCAGCATCCAACAACCCGACTTTTTGCCCGAGGCTGGAAAGCGCCAGCGCGATATTGACCGCCGTGGTTGATTTGCCAACACCGCCCTTGCCGGAAGCAACTGCGATAATGTGCTTGATACCAGGCACGCCGGCCTTAGCCGACGGGCGCGCCGGCGCCTCGGGCGTCTTTGCTGGTGCTGGGTTGGCGCCGCCCGCGCGTTCGGCGGTCAGGACCACCATCACTTTTTCCGCGCCCTCAAGGCCCTCGACGGCACGCTGCGCCGCCATGCGCAAGGGTTCCATTTCCGAGGCACGCGCCGCCGGCACGCTGATCGAAAAAGTTACCGAACCATCCTTGATGAAAATGTCAGACACCATGCCCAGCGCGACAATGGTTTCGCTGTCGCCCGGCGGCGTTAGTTTTGAAAGTTCTGCCAAAACGGCGTCTTTGGTAAGCGCGGCCATGATCA
>JBCCRB010000309.1:0-4020 GCA_039208465.1 Pseudomonadota bacterium | reverse complement strand
GACTTGATGGTGAACGCCCGTCAAGCAGCGCCGCGCCGAAGCTTGGTGTACACACCGACAAAATCCTTGCCTCGCTCGGATATGGTGCAGACGAGATTTCACATCTGCGGACTTCCGGAGTGATCTGAGATGAAACTCGAAGGTGTCAGGGTCGTTGATCTGTCTTTGTTTCTGCCCGGACCTTATCTGACCCAATTGATGGCCGACCACGGTGCCGAAGTCATCAAGATAGAACCACCAGGCGGCGAACCCGTTCGCGACGTCGGTTACCGGACTGTAGACGGAACCAGTGTCTGGTTCAGGAACACGCATCGAAACAAGAAGTCCGTTGTTTTAAACCTGAAAGATCAGGGTGACCGCGAAGCTCTGTTGAAGCTCGTGGACAGCGCGGACGTGTTTGTTGAGGCTTTTCGGCCAGGTGTTGTCAAGCGCCTTGGGATCGGCCCGGAGGCGCTTTGCGAACGAAATCCGCGACTCGTCTACGCTTCCATTTCGGCATTTGGTCAAACTGGTCCGGAAAGTGGTCGCCCGGCGCATGATCTGGCCATTCAGGCACTTGCCGGAACGCTATCACTCAATCTCGATAAAAACGGCACACCAACCAATCCGGGTATGCCGGTTGCCGATGTCACCGGATCGATGATGGCATTGGCCGGTATTTTGATGGCGCTTCTCAGGCGGGAAACAACCGGGCGTGGGGATTATCTGGACGTTTCCATGATGGATAGTCTGATGTCGTGGCTACCGAATGTGACGGGGCCAGTCTTTGCCGAGGATCGCGCGCCCGATGTTCGAAACGAGCGAAGCTTCGGCGGATATGCTTTCTTTACGACCTATCAGACAGCCGACAACAAGTTCATCGCCTTGGGTGGCGTCGAGCACAAATTCGTCGAAAACATGCTCACGGCACTGGGGCGTCCTGACCTGATTGAACGCGCGTCGGGACCACCGGGTCCACGGCAGACGCCGGTCAAGGACTATCTGGCTGAAACCTTTGCAAAAAGAACGCGTGCGCAGTGGGAGGAGTTCTTTTCAGCGCACGATGTTTGCGCCGCGCCCGTCTTGGACCTGCATGAAGCATTTCATCGCCCGCAGGCTGCCGCACGCGGCATGTTAAGGCGTGATCCACAGGGCAATTTGCACATTGGCATGCCAATCCAGTTTCAGGAAGAGCCAGGAGAACTGGTTTTCGACCTATCGGACCTTGGGCAGCACAACAAAGATTTCGTCGACCGAACCAAACAAGGAAATCGGCGCAGCACGAGCACGCCGCGGTCGAAAATGTAAGCCTGCTCCGATAATATCGGCAACCTAACTTCAAAGCATTTAGAGCAGAAAGCGCTACGGCGTGGTCATACAATGCCCTGAGCCTCTTATTACGGGCATTCAGCATCCAAGTTCACTTTCCATGTTCCCGAAATTCGAAGTCATGAAACATCTGCGCGACGCCGAGGACGTTTGTGGACAGTGAATTCATCGAAACGAACGTCCACATCAAACCCTATTCGGACACTCATTTGCCAATAACGCTTCGGGCCGATCGCGTATCGCGATCGCGGCATACGAGGCTGATTTGATGCAATCCACTACAACTGACCTTGAGAGGCTGCTTGTCGCCATCTCATTGCGTATTTGCTGAAAGCAGCGTGATTGATCGGCTTGCACTTTGCTGGTTCATCCAATTGCGGGAGGTCACCCTGCTCCAGCGCCAATAGGGCGGCTCCTTGGCTGGTTCCGGTTGCGTTGTTGGCGGCAAATACTGGGCGGTCCATGGCCGATGCCAACATGCCACAAAAACCGGGATTGACCGCAAATGGCCCCTCGACAATGATCGACCCGCGATGGCCGGTCAATGAAAGGCATTCAGCTGTCATCAAGGCGAGGTAGAAACTAAGCACCGCCGTGCGCATTGCGCTTCCCGGTTCCGGCACTTCCCCAACCCACTGAAATTGCCGCCCCTGAAACGGGCCGCTTTCAGGCACGACAGCCGGCATCAGCATCGGGCCATCTATTGCCATTTCCACCAATAGTTCATCGCTAACGGGCGTGTCCTGCCCTCCCCTGATCAGTTCAAATTCCCGCCCGCCCATGAAACGGGCCGAGGGCACCGGCGCGCCAATTGCGTTGACATTGATCAGCGTGTCGCGGGCTGGATCCAGGCAATTCGCAGTGCCACCAACGGTCATGGCGATGACCCAGGTGCCCGTTGAGACGACCGAAAACGGAGGATCACGCTGTAAAACATGCGGCAGCAAAGAGGCATTGGAATCATGGATTCCACAGTGAACAGGCGTGTCAGCGGCAAGCCCTGTTTGCACTGCCAAGTGGGGCAAGATCGGGCCCAGTACATCTGCGGCCTTTCGCGCCGGGGCAATCTTTCCGGCGATGCCCAACCGTTCGACGAGAGAAGAAAACTGCGCCGCATGAGGGTTCCATAAGTCCGTATGGCATCCCAGGGACGAAACATCGCTCGCGACAACGCCGGTCAGGCGATAGGCCCAATATTGCGGATAGGTGACGATGGCTTTGGTGCGCGCGCGCAAATCCGGGTCGCGATGGAATTGCCAGTGCAGTTGCGCGCCCAAATTCAGTCCCATCGGCAGTCTGGGCGAGCCGGTTTCGGCAAATCCGGGGCGCAGATTGTCATAGGCCGTCGCAACATCGTCCGGGCCAGTACACTCATAGTCGAGAATGGGCGCCGCAAGACTTCCGTCGTCTGCAATCAAGGCACCGCAAGCACCATGTGTGGTGATCGAGATTGCATCAATACGATGTTGCTTTTGAAAAGCGATCAGCGCGTCCAGCAAAAAGGCCCAGATCATCTCAACATCGAAATGCGGATATGGCTGGCCTTCCAGAACCGTATTGGGCCGCGTGACAACCGCGATTTCCGTCAAGCCGGCCGTCTCGACAAGGGCGAGCTTAGCGTTGGTCTTGCCTACATCGATGACAGCAATATGGGCAGGTTTCATGGCATGTGGAATACCGGCACCAACGGGGTCACCACCGGTTTGTTGTCAGGCATGGTTTCCATGATGTCGGCCATGTGCGCCCACCAGCGCTGCATGATATCATGGCCCGGCAGTTCCTCCATCTGATGATCTTCGGTCCGCCAAAGGACCCCGAAGAGGGTGCCTGTTTCTTCGTCAAGGTGGATCGAATAGTCCGACACGCCCGCTTGCTTGAGCAAAGTGACCAGTTCCGGCCATATCTCGTCATGGCGCTTTTTATATTCGTCCCGGCACCCGGGATTGAGCTGCATTTTGAACGCAAATTTTTCCATCTACTTTCTCCACATCGACCACAGCCGTGGTAAGGCGATCACGGAGATCAACAATATCCCGATAACGATCGACATGACGATACCGGGAACGTTGAGGAGACCCAGCCCAAAGGTCACCAAACCCATCACGAACGCGGCAATCACCACGCCCGGGATCGACCCTGATCCGCCAAGAATGTTGACCCCGCCGAGCACAACCATGGTGACAATCTCAAGCTCCCATCCAAACGCTATTGACGGACGTGTCGATCCGAGCCGGGAGGTCAGACAAATCGCGGCAATGCCCGACATCAGGCCGGTCAGCAGGAACAGGGTAAACTTTACGCGGCCCACACGAATGCCGGAAAAAAGAGCACCGGTCGCATTATTGCCGATGGCATAGACCGCCCGGCCGAAATTCGTCTTGTGCAGGATGATCGCATAGACAATTGCGATAACTGCAAACAGGACAAACTCGAACGAGATCACCCACCAAACATAGCCCTGTCCGAAGTAGGCAAAATCAGGCGGATATCCGCGATAGGCCTGGTCACCCAGAATGATGAAACTGATACCGCGGAAAAGGCTCATCGTGCCGATGGTGACGACGATGGAGGGCAGACCCAGCCCGGTCACCAAGAAACCGTTGACCGCTCCGCATGCCAGCCCGACAGCAAGCCCGATAAGAACAAGTCCTTCCGTGCCGACGCCCGCCTGGACCGCCGCCCCCATGGCGGTGGAGGCAAGCGCGATGATCG
>JBCCRB010000308.1:0-4034 GCA_039208465.1 Pseudomonadota bacterium | reverse complement strand
CGAACACCGGCTCGACATCCATGCCAAGCATGTCCCAGGCAAGCAGGGCAACAAGGTCAAGGCTGGTTGCGCCCTGCGCACCATAGATGAACTTGCTGTCTTTGAGCCCGTTGGCGGAACCATCAAACTTCGCGCCATCTTCCTTGTTCAGATACGCTACACCGCCGGTGCCGGTGGCCATGACCGGTGTCCAGTCCTGATACTCATAGCGTACGCGCGGATCACCAAGAAGATACGGAAATTGCGTCGATCCCGATGTGCCGAACATGATCTCGCCGCCACCATCATTTTGGGTCTGGAACCAGTTGGCGCCCTTGGTCGAGCCTGCGCCCGGCATGAACTTGACGACAACAGTCGGCTCACCCGGCAGGGCTTCGGAAAGAAGCGGTGCGAAGAAATTGGCCCATTTGGCCGAACCGCCCGTCTCAGAGAATGGAATTGTCCATTCCACGGTCTTGCCGGACATGTCCATGTCCATCGCGTTCGTGCCAGCAGTGGCGGTAAACAGCATTGCGCCAGCGGCGAGTGCTGCGCTCATTGCTTTGAGTTTTGTCATCATTTCCTCCCAGAAAACTCACGGGAGAAGCATGATGCGTAGCGGGTATACAAAGCAGCATCTCCTCCCAAAAATGCAACATTGACATTGCGGGGAGTAGCGCGCCAACCTTTCACCTAGCTTTCAATACGAACTGGAGCTGGTGTGCGTATTGCGGTTGTGGAGGACAATAAGCAAATTGCCGACGGTGTCGCGATGGCGTTTCGCGCCGAGGGGCACGGCGTGGACATATTGCGCGATGGGCCCAGCGCGGAAGCATTTCTAAAGTCGGAAACGCACGACCTCATCGTCCTCGATATCAATTTGCCGGGCCGGTCCGGGTTGGAGGTTTTAGCGTCATTGCGCAGCGCCGATAACAGGACACCGGTACTCATGTTGACCGCACGCGATGACATTGATGACAAGGTGCGCGGGCTGGATCTGGGCGCCGATGATTATCTGACCAAACCCTTCGAGCTAGCCGAATTGTTGGCGCGCGCCCGCGCGCTTTTGCGAAGAGCTGATCGTGAGTTGACGCCGCCGCAGCAGCTTGGCCAATTGGAGTTCGACCCGGGCGCCCGGCGTGTGGCAGTCAACGGCACTCAAGTCGAGCTTCCACGCCGGGAATATGCGCTGTTTGAAATCATGATGAACTCAAACGGTGCCGTCGTGTCGAAGTCGCAGATCTTAGACCATCTTTACGGCACCGGTGCCGATGTTGAGGAGAGCGCAGTGGAACTTTACATCCACCGGTTGCGCAAAAAACTCGTTGGCTCGGGCACCGAGATCAAAACCCTTCGGGGGCTGGGATACTCCCTGCGCAAACAATGATGAATTCTATCCGCACACGCTTGTTGATCTGGTTGCTGGTGCCGCTTTCAGCGGTCGCCGCCATCGTGTCGCTTGAGACCTTTGCAGCGGCGCAGCGCGTCTCCACGCAGCTTCATGACCGCACACTGCTCGCTGCGATGTTGACCTTGTCGGAAAACATCGTGGCCTCCAGCGGGACATTGCTCGCCGACAACACGCTTGAAATGCTGACCGACAATCTGGGCGATGAGTTTTTCTATTATGTGCGCGGCCCACAAGGTGCGTTTGTACCCGGCTATTCCGGTTATCCGCCGATCCCCGACAACATGGCGTTGGAGGACGAAACGCCGATTTTTTATGACGGCGTTTACAACGGCCTGCCAGTGCGGGTGACGGCCTTGCGCCAATTCTTGTCCGGTGGCCAAATCAACGGCATGACAACCATCATCACCTGGCAGGAGATGACGACCCGATCAGCGTTTACGATCTCGCTGTTTACCCGTTCCTTACTCCGTCTCGTGCTGCTTGTGTTGGCCGCCGGGGCGATCGTCTGGTTTGCGGTGAGCCGAGGGCTTCGCCCAATGCGCGAATTGGAAAGTGCGATTGAGAGCCGGTCGCCGCAGGATCTCAACCCGATCAAGCGCCAAATGCCGGTGGAGCTGACGGGCATTGTCGGCGCAATGAACTCGCTGTTTGAGCGGGTGCGCCGATCAAAACAAAACCGCGAACGGTTCATCGGCAATGCCGCGCATCAATTGCGCAATCCGGTAGCGGCCATCAAGGTGCAGGCACAGGCTGCCTTGGTATCGGGCGACCCAAAAGAACTCAAATCAGCGCTCCAGGAGATTGTCGACACATCCGATAAGACCGGGAGGATGGTCAACCAGATGCTGTCGAACGCCAGCGCACACGGGCTTGCGCCGGAGAGCATGAAGTCTTTTGACCTAGCCAGTGTTGTCGGGGAAGTCACCCGCAATGCGGCCCCAACCGCGCTGGAAAAAAACCAGGATATCTCGCTCGATGTGCAGCGCGATCCCTTCGTCTATGTCGGTCACGAAACACTGATCCGCGAAGCAATCGCCAACCTGGTTGATAACGCCGTTCGTCACAATGGCGCGGGGACCAAGATCGGGGTTCGCCTGTCCCGTGATGGTGACCAGGCGCCGATTTCAATTGAAGTGTCCGACAATGGCGCAGCCCTTGACGAGGAGCATTTCAACGCTTTGTCGCAGCCATTTGCGACCGGCACCCATAAGGAGGTGGGCAGCGGATTGGGGCTATCGCTCGCCAAGGATGTCGCGCGATCCCATGGCGGGTCGCTTGCGGTTCACGCGGCGCCTGGCACCGCCGGTAAAATAATCGCGATGCAACTGCCTGACAGGCAAAGCACTAGCGCTTGAAAGAGCGCGTCACATGCGACGGCAAGCCAAGCGTCTCAAGATCTGATTTAGCCGGTTGATGCCCATTGTCGAAGGCGACAGACAGGCGACGGGCGGCGCTCACTTGGCTGAAGAATTTATCGATTTTCATAATTGTATCCTTTCGGATACAAACTAACGTTACCCTTCGCTCATGTCTTTAGCCAATACCGGATGGCTCCTATGCATTTATGCAATCGCCTATTTTGTGCCGGCCCAGACATCCGGGTTGATCATGTATATCGGTTGGCCGTTTTCGTAGGCATTGATCTGGTCGAAGATATCGCTGAACTGCAGATCATATTCCTCTTTGCTGACATAGCCGATGTGCGGCGTGCACACGACATTGTCCATGTTTAGAAGCGGATGATCGGCGTTGATCACCGGCTCCTGCTCATAGACATCGACGGCAGCCATACCCGGCCGACCAGCGTTCAGGGCTGAAACCAAGGCGTCCGGTTCGATTAAGCCGGCACGGCTGGTATTGACCAAAAGCGACGACGGACCCATCGCCAGCAGATCATCCTTACGCACGATACCCCTGGTCTCCGGATGAAGCCTGATATGAAGCGAGACGATATCGCTTGTTGCAAAAAACGCTTCACGGCTTTGCGCCCGCTGGTAGCCATCGGCAACGGCGCGGGCGGAACTCTCCTCACCGCCCCAAACCTGAACGTGCATGCCAAAAGCTTGGCCATAATCGGCAACGGCCTTGCCAATGCGGCCATAGCTCCAGATTCCGAGTGTCTTGCCACGCACCGTATGACCAACACCGATCTGCCATTTGCCGTCTTTTAACGCGGTCATCTGTTGCGGGATTTGCCGCATCGCGGCCAAAATCAGGGCGAAGGTCAGTTCGGCGGCGGCAAAGGAAGGCGTCCCCTTATGCATGTTGGAACACAAAAGAACGCCGTTGCGCGTACATGCATCCACATCAATATGCGGATAAACGCTGCGTTGGCTGATCAGTTTCAGTTTTGTGAGCCGGTCGAGCAGATCGCCAGTGATCTTTGTCCGCTCACGGAAAAGGACCAGCGCTTCCGTTTCAGCCAAGCGCTCGGCCAAAGCGTCGGTATCTTGAACATGGTCGGTCCAGACGGTGACATCATGACCATCCAGTTTTTCAAAACAGGGGAGCGTCCGAAGCGTGTCGAAATAATCGTCGAGAATGGTGACTTTCATCTTGCCGCACAGTCCTGGCTCATTTGGTCGGGATCGCTATGCTAGTGGCTCGCGCGGTACCGGGGCGCTGCGGCGGTGGGGGTGGCGGT
>JBCCRB010000307.1:0-4034 GCA_039208465.1 Pseudomonadota bacterium | reverse complement strand
TCGATGATGGCCTCAGGATGCCCTTTGACCGATTTCTCATACTCATTGATCAGGTTGGCTAAGGGGTCAGTCAAAGCTCTTTCAAGCTTGGATAGCCAGGTCTCGTAAACTTGTTGGACTTCATCCTCGGAATAGGACCGGGTGCCTGTGAAAGCGAAGATGGCCTTGCCCAACACCTCTTCCAGAAATCCAAAGGTGGCAACGGTCCTTCCAAGTTCCTCCCAGAACTCAGCCGCGTGACGGTTCGTCGGAAAGCGTTCTGGCAGGTTAGCTTTGTCTACTACCTGTGGCATGTCGGTCATCCTCCATGATCGAGTTATACCTTCGAGACCTACCACCGCCTCCGATATTGGCACTACGCTGAGTGAACCTAATGAGAACAATATTGTCCCACTTCCCGCACTTTTCCAAAAAAGTGGGACAGTTGCTGCTGCCAATCTATTGATATACTTCAACTAATTGAAACGATTGGTGCCCGGGGGCGGATTTGAACCACCGACACGCGGATTTTCAAACAGGCTGGGCTGCTTGGCAGGTTGTATCAGGTCGGCGCGAGCCGGCGCATCAACTGATTGATTGGATTGGGAAAAGGCTTGGCAATCTCAATCAAGCTTGCGCAGGCCACTGCATTTTAGCTTGTGCACAAAAGCACCCAATCGGCACCCAGTTGGAACGACTAGCCGACCGTCAGGTCGGAATTGGTCCCTTGCCTAATGCTGTTCCCATCGGTCAGAGACAGTTTCGAACTCGGCGAGTTGTCGCGACGCCGACGGCAGATCGCAATGGCATATCAAAACCGGCTATGCCAAAGGTACAGTATATGGGAGTAAGACATGCTTGATCAGGAAGCTGGGCAATCTCCATTGTGGATGTTTGTCCTCATCGCTGCAGCCATTTTGTTCAGTTTTGCGCTGGCGTGCGGCATGCCTTTTGCTGCCTTAAGCGCGTTAGCAGCCCTGACGCTGGCACCGCGGAACGCGATCGTGCTCGGTGGCCTCGGTTGGCTCGCCAACCAGATGATCGGCTTCGGATTTCTTGGCTATCCGCTTGATGCGATGACGCTGGCATGGGGTATTGCGCTCGGTGTCTCCGCGATCGCAGCGGTCGGCGCCGGTCTAATAATGGTTCGGCGTTCAGCGCTCACAAGTTTGCCGCTACGTTTGGGGACGGCATTTTTGGCCGCCTGGATTGCGCAGCAAGCCACAATCTTTGTGGCGAGCCTACTGCTCGGCGGCACGGCAACTGCCTTTGCGGTCGATGTTGTCTGGTTCATCTTCTGGACCAATGCGTTGGCTTTTATCGTGCTTCTTGCCGCGCAATATGTTGGCGCGCGCTTTGGCCTTGCTCATTCGCCCATCGCGCAGGGCGTTGTTTAAGATCGCGGCTTCGCAATCAATGTAAGGAGACACGCCCATGGGACATGGCGCGATCGCTTCCCTTTCCGCGTCGCAGTTTTGGGCATTGGCTCATCAGCAAAGCAACCAAGCCTCACGTCAGACCGACGATAAGACCGAGGAAGCGTTCTGGCGTGACTATGCGCCGGATTATGATCAAAAAAGCCCTCTGGCGGCTTGTGCCACAGAACTTATCGAACACGTTTGCGCATTGATTGATCCTGCTTGGCACATGCTGGAGATCGGTGCTGGGCCGGGCGCATTCACGCGGCGCCTGGCACCAAAACTAGCCAATATCACAATCGTCGAACCATCGGCTGCCATGCGTGCCGAGTTTGAGCGATTGTGGGATGGACACAACAGGATCGAGACACTGGCCTGCAAATGGGAGGAGGTTGAGGACGCCGAAGCTGACTTCGTTTTTGGTGCCAACGCCTTCTACCGTATGCCGGACATCGCAACCGCGCTTTTAAAGATGAATGCGGTTGCCCGCCATCGGGTCGCGCTGGTTCAAACAATCGGGCGGCCGCATGCCAACCCCCTCACAGTCCAGATCGATGGTCAGACATTTGAGCGCGAACGCGCCGATGTCCTATGTGGCGTCCTGCGCCAGTTAGACATTAAACATTCCCGCCGTGATTTTAAGATTATTCGGCCTGACGGCGCGAGCTTTGCCGCTTTTATTGACTGGGTGCCAGAATAAGCAAGCGATAAGCGTCAACTATTCTTGACAACACATATCAGCTTATTCATCGTGGCCTTGATGGTTCTGGCTTGGCAGCGATGCAAGCTGGATGAAAAGGGAACATGGTGCGGTGTAGCCATCAGGCGCCAAATCCATGACTGCCCCCGCAACTGTAAGCGGTGAGCCCATCAGCGTAAAACCACTGGGTCTGGTACGGATGTACTGACCTGGGAAGGTGCTGAAAGGCTAAGACCCGCAAGTCAGGAGACCTGCCATCACGTAACTCTAAACTCGGGCGGGGTTCCCCGGGACGGTGATGTGATGACGACGTACATTTTTCAGCTTTATCGGGAGCCACGATGGCTCTCCTCATCTGCCGCCTTCCGAAACCAGCCACGGCTTCGGGAGATAATGCACCATGGACACCCAAAATCGGGTTTGCCTATCGGTCTGCACGCGCTGTCGGCCCCCTGAATTTAAAGGGTCTGATCAAGAGCGACCGGGTTATCGCCTGGCCGCCGAAATCTTGCGCCTTGCATCGGACGATCCGCTCGCCCAATCGAGGCTGACGGTTCGCGGTATCCAGTGCATGAGCCAGTGCAAACGGCCCTGTGTTGTCGCGCTGTCAGCGCCTGACAAATTTACCCTTGTGTTCGGAGACCTTGATGTCTGGGCAGACGCTGAAGCCGTCATGACCCTTGTGCACCAATATGCGCAAAGCGCCGACGGTCTGGTGCCACGATCCGACCGGCCGGCGTCATTACAAGCCGGCATTCTCGGCCGTATTCCGCCGCTTGGCTATGCCGGCGAGATCATCGACCCCGACTTTTCCTATCCACCCAACCAACCTTAGGAGACTATGCATGAAACTGTTGCCGATCCTTGCCGCCGTGACGCTGTTGCCGCTTGCCACCGTCGCACAGGCGGCTGATCACTTTCCCTATGTCGACGAGAATTGCGGCTTCACGCACACCTATGAGGAAGCGCCAACCCGTGCCGTTACACTCTCCAACAACGCCAGCGAACTGATGCTCGCACTCGGCCTGGAAGGCAACATGGTGGGCACATCCTACATGGCGAACATGACGATCAGCCCGCAATATGAAGAGGCCTATAATTCGGTACCGATCCTGTCGCCCTTGGTGGCGACTACCGAGCAGCTGATCGATGCCGAAGCCGACTTTGTTTATGCAGGCTATCCGGACGGGTTTTCCGAAAGCCGCAACCCACGCCCGATGCTGCATGATCTTGGCATGAAAACACGCCTGAACACTGAAGGGTGCAATCTGGGCAAGTTCGGTTTTGATGAATTGTTTGAGGAAATCCGCTCGGTCGCCGGTATTTTTGGTGTGCCTGAGCGTGGTGACGCTCTGATCGCTGATATGCAGGCGCGTATCGCTGCGGTTGAAGAACGCCTCGAAGGCGTCGCCCCGATCCCGGTCTTCATCTACAATGGCGGTGAAGACACGCCGCGCGCGGTGCTCGGCAACACGATGTTGAGCCATGTCGTGGAGCGCGCTGGCGGCACCAACATTCTCGGCGAAATCGATAACCGCTATGGCAGCACATCTTGGGAACAGCTTGTCGAGCAGGCCCCGGAGCATATCGTGGTCTTTTATTCGGGTACATCAAGCGGCCAAGTCGTTGATAATCCCGAGGTCAATCTCGGCCAGGCACGTGTTGCGACGCTAGAAGCCAATCCGATCATCGCAGGCGTCCCGGCTGTTGAAAATGATGCCTATACGCTGATCGTCTCGGTGATTGGGCAGCCGGGTCCGAGTTCGGTTGATGCACTTGAGAAGCTGGCACGCGCCTTCCATCCCGATGCGTTTGACGAATAAGCGGATCTGTCGCCGGTGACGATTGCCTTTAACAGGAATGAGGAGGGCGACCGGCAGGACCGGGCCGCCCTTCTGGCTGCTTTGCGGACAGCGCCGCCGCCCAAAAACAGTCCG